>CBFHHG010000071.1:0-8323 GCA_965655585.1 Candidatus Arcticimaribacter sp.
AAATTTCTCCATCTGCTTTGGCAAAATTATAATCGCCTTTTTTTAGTCGAGTTACAGAGGTTTTTGAAATTCCGTATGCAATTAACAAATCATAGATAAATTCCTCTTTTGAGAACTTGTCTATTAAGTTTTGAACGTTAGTTTTTATTTCGGTTGATTTCATTTACTTTTTCTATTCAGGTTTATTAGAAACTAACAATTCTTTAATGTCAACATTTAGAATTTCTGCAATTTTATACAAGTCGTCTAAACTCGGTTGTCTTTTGTTTTGAGCGTAAGAGTGAACCATATTGTAACTCTTTTCCAATTGTTCAGCCAACCAGATTTGTTTTATTCCTTTTTGTTCTAAAACCTCTTTTATTCGGTTCATTTCGAATTTTTTTAATTCCGTTCACTAATGTAAGTAAGATTTTTAATATACTCACTAAATGAGTATTAAAATTATCATTTTGTATGAGTGAGTGGTGGGAAAAGGCAAGCTCTTTTTATTTTTGAGGAACGAAAAAAATAAAATGTGCTTGACTGCGCGTTGGCTTTTCAGAGCTTGTGGCTAACTTGTATATATCCGCACAATTGCGTTTATTTCTTTTATATATTTTCAGGGTTTTATTGGTGTAAATGTTTTATTATCAGTATTCTGCTCTTCGATAAGTCGAGCTAAAGGGCTTTTGATATTTGCAAGAGCTTTTTTACTTCTGTGTGTATAGGTCTCTGTGGTTTTAGCGCTACCATGCCCCAGAAGTTCTTGAATATATTTCATATCAGTACCTTTTTCCAGCAGCTGGAGGGCAAAAGAATGTTTTAGAAAAGCATACCATGCTTGGGAAATGTGTAGGGATGATTTTATGCCAGGGAGTGACCTTAGGTTTTTCATGATTAGGAACAGATTTGGGAGCTGTTGTTTTCAAATGTAATAAAAAAAGTAAAGCCCTCAAAATGAGGGCTTTCTTATGCTTATTCAGAAAGGTGTCAAAAGATCAGTGCAGAATCGGAACTCCGGTATAATCCAAAGTTATAGGACGCTTTCTAGGGTTGGTTTTTAAATTTCAATACGGGTGAACGTCCTTTTTTAAAAATTTTATTGCTGTTGTGTGTTCCTTTTCTCAGGTTTTTTTGCTCTTCAAAAGACAGTTGGATGATCTCTTTACAAGCGTCGGAACAGCAGTTTTGCATTTGCTCTTTGCAGCTTTCACATTGAATAAACAACAAATGGCAGGCTTCGTTGGCGCAGTTCACATGGGTGTCACAAGAAGTTCCACACTGGTGGCAATGAGCAACTACATCGTCGGTAATGCGTTCTCCTCGGCGTTCGTCGAACACAAAATTTTTTCCAACAAACTTATTTTCCAAGTTCTGATCTTGTACTTGTCGGGTATATTCAATAATGCCTCCTTCGAGTTGGTAAACGTTTTTAAACCCTTTGTGCTTAAAGTAAGCGCTTGCTTTTTCGCATCGGATGCCTCCCGTACAATACATCAACAGGTTTTTATCTTCTTTCTGGGCTTCTAAATCCTCTTCAATAATTGGTAAGGAATCTCTAAACGTATCTACATCGGGAGTAACAGCTCCTTTGAAATGTCCGATTTCACTTTCATAATGATTCCGCATATCCACACAAATGGTGTTGGGATCTGCGAGCATGTCATTAAAGCCTTCGGCATTGAGATGCTGTCCTTTTTGAGTTACATCGAAGGTTTCGTCGTTCAGTCCATCGGCTACAATTTTGTCTCGTACTTTGACTTTCAGTTTTAAAAAAGATTTGAGATCCTGTTCAATAGCAATATTCAGTCGGATATCTTTCAAAAAAATCACCTCATCCAAATGGGCTTTAAACTCTTCAAATCGAGGGGCAGGAACCGATAGTTGTGCGTTGATGCCTTCGTGAGCGACATAAATACGTCCCAATACCTCTAGGGCATTCCACGTTAAAAACAGGTGGTCTCTAAAAAGTTGTGGGTTTCCAATATGGGCATATTGATAAAAGGATAGCGTGAGCCGTTCGGTTCCGGCTTCTTCGAGCATTAGGGCTCGTTCCTTCGCGCTTAATTTATTGTACAGTTGCATGCTATACTTGTTTAAGGTGAATGATGGGACAAAGATAAAAAAAAGAAATGCCTAAAAGAATGTTTTTAAACGCAGGCCAAACATTAGGTTTCTGACCAAATGGCGAGTTCATTTCCGGTAGGGTCTTTAAAGTGAAATCGTCTACCACCGGGAAAAGAAAAGGGTTCTAAAACAATTTTCCCCCCAGCTTTTTTAACCTGCTCTTCAATTGCCTCAAGATTCTTATGATACAAAACAACCAAAACTCCGTTTACAATGGGCTCATCGCTGTACTCAAAACCCCCTGCAATTCCGCTGTCAGAAAAGGAGGTATAGGTTGGGCCATAATCTGTAAAAGTCCAGCCAAAAGCCCTTGTGTAAAACGCTTTGATTTTTTCAAGGTCGTGAGCCTTGAATTCGATGTAATTGATGTGGTTGCTTCGTTCCATTTGTCTTAATTTGGGGATAAAAACAACGGAAATGTATAAAAATTTCTGTGATCCTACAAAATATATTCCCGCCACCAAGGGTTTTATAGCCTTGCTTGTTCGTAGAAGCAACCTAATGTGTTGTTCTCTTTTTTCTTACGGTCGTATTACTCCCTTGGAGTGGCAGATCAGCCTCCAAAAGAACATTACAAACAAATGATATCTTGTTAATAAACCCTTTGGGTAGCGGTCTGTTTAAAAATAAAGAAAATAGTACCTTAGCAAGAAAGATAAAAACTATGGCAGACGATAAAGCAGCGAAGCAAAAAGCGCTTCAGCTTACCTTAGACAAACTAGATAAAACATACGGAAAAGGATCTGTAATGAGATTGGGCGATTCGGCAATTGAGGAAGTAGAATCCATTTCTTCGGGTTCCATAGGTCTGGATATTGCGCTCGGTGTAGGTGGCTACCCCAAGGGGAGGGTTATTGAGATTTACGGTCCAGAATCTTCTGGTAAAACTACTCTAACCATCCATGCAATTGCAGAATGTCAAAAAAAAGGAGGTATAGCCGCCTTTATTGACGCTGAACATGCTTTTGACCGTTTCTATGCAGAAAAATTAGGTGTTGATGTTCAAGAACTCATCATCTCGCAACCAGACAATGGAGAACAGGCACTAGAGATTGCTGATAATTTAATTCGTTCGGGGGCCGTTGACATTGTTGTTATTGACTCGGTTGCTGCCTTGACTCCAAAAAGTGAAATTGAAGGCGAAATGGGAGACTCCAAAATGGGTCTTCACGCACGTTTGATGTCTCAAGCACTTCGAAAACTAACCGGCTCTATAAGCAGAACAAACTGTACTGTATTCTTCATCAACCAGCTGCGTGAAAAAATTGGTGTAATGTTCGGGAATCCTGAAACTACAACCGGTGGAAACGCATTGAAGTTTTACGCTTCTGTACGTTTAGACATCCGCAGATCAACGCAAATAAAAGATGCCGACGCAAAAGTATTGGGTAATAAAACCCGTGTAAAAGTTGTAAAAAACAAAGTTGCTCCACCCTTTAGAACTACCGAATTTGACATCATGTATGGAGAAGGTATCTCCAAAATTGGTGAGATCATCGACATCGGAGTGAACTATGAGATTATTAAAAAATCGGGTTCTTGGTTCAGTTACGGAGAAACAAAATTAGGACAAGGACGCGATGCTGTAAAAACGATCTTGATCGAAAATCCTGATTTGATGGATGAATTAGAAGAAAAAATAATGGAAACACTCAAGGCGGTAGAATAGTCTTTCTGTTAAAGTTTTTAAAACCCGCTCTCATCTGTAGCGGGTTTTTTATTTTTATAGAGCTCCAAATTCAGTTCTATGAAAAAAAGTATCCTTGCAGTATTAGTTACTTTAATCCTCTACTCTTGTTCCAAAACAGAAGAGGTACTTCCAAAAGCAGTCGATGGGGAACTGTATCATCGCATTCAAACGAAATACAGCAGTACAGTCGCTGGATTTGATCAAGTTCCTTATGACATTAACGACCCCTTATCAACCTCTTATTACAAAATAAAAGACGATATAATTGGCTTTTGGGGAATCAGTCGTAATGTATCTTCCCTAAACTCCCTCCCCTATTTCCAAGAACTAGACCTTGGAAGCACCTATTATGTAGATCGCGAAGTTGTTTCACTTAAAGAACTTGGGTCTAATCGGGTAGAATATACGGTGCGTTTTATTGAGGCTAATGATGAAGCCTTTCGATACGCTCGTTTTATAATTGCACCAGTGGACAGCATTCCTTTTTTGAATAATACAAACGACAAATTACTACCCCTATACCAACAACAAAAGTCGGGTGTTTTTTCTGATCCCATATACAGTGCAATAGATCTCTTCGATCCTTATTCGCATTTTGAAGCCTTTAAAAAAGATGCTGCACGACATGGAGTGGATTTAAGTCATCTAACCCGTGAAGATATGGAACTCACTTGGGAGCCGGACTCCTATACAGAGTCGAAAGGTTACGCTTTTAAGGTTTGTGATTCAAACAAACTTGGCATCGGTCTGCGACAAATCGACTGGGACGAACGTATTGTTGCCGATTTAAATGAGTTCAGAATCAGCCTGATGTGGCACGAATTCGGTCATGCCATTTTAGGCCTCCAACATCTATGTCAGGGAGGGCATATCATGAGTGGAAGGCATCAGAATCCAAAAATAATAGAAAATGATTCGGAATGTGACAGCAAATACATCACCGTAAATGATTTAAGTTTTGGTCATCCCGACCCCTACCATAATTTTCAACGCGCCGTAAAAGATATGTTCGACGGGTATTTTCAAACGCAATACAATTGCAGTTCTTTCAAGCAAGATGTAATCGTGGATTAAACCGTATTTACTTTTTAGAATCTCGCACACCCATGGCAATTGGCACACCAGCCATTAGATACATCAAGGGTCCATATATGGCCGCAACGATGGCATATTCTGGTTTTGCAAGCGTAATTACAGCTAGGCTTATCGTGAGGGTGCCGTTTTGTATTCCAGATTCAATGGCAATGGTAACCGCTTGTTTTAAATTCAAATTCAACCATCGAGATACCAAGTAACCCAAACTCATCGTGATGCCATTCAAGGCTACTAAAATCCATAGTGTAGCGCCAATATGCAGTTTAAATAATTCGAATTCTTTTACCAGGATGGTGATGATCACCAGAGCCAGTAAAATTGAAGAAGCGATTCGTACTGGACTTTCCATTTTGAGCGCAAAATCAGGTGCCTTCTTTTTAAGGAACATCCCTATAGCAAGCGGAATGGCAATTACAGCAACTAGGGAAATGAAAATATCTTTTGCGGGTGGCGGTATTGAGCCCACTTCACTGGTAAAATATGCAAACGAAAAATTAATGATCAACGGAATTGTGAAAATGGTTATCAGACTGTTGATCGCTGTTAGAGAAATAGAAAGCGGTAAATCTCCTTTGGCTAAAAGCGTTATAATATTAGAACTTGTTCCCCCTGGACAGGCAACCAGCATCATCAGCCCAATGGCAATAAACGGTTCTGGTTTAAAAACCAGACAAAGTCCAAAACCTACAAGAGGTAATAACACAATTTGATTAAAAAGACCTATCAGCACTGGTTTTGGATTGTCAGCAATACGTTTAAAATCTTGTAATGTAAGCCCTAGCCCCATTCCAACCATGATGATCATAATCGAAACAGCTAAGAAAAGTGTTGAAGCTTGATCCATACTGCTTATTTTTTAAGTTTTTCTGCTTTTATTTCTTCGAAAATAACCGCTTTTTGACTGCGTTGTTTTACATCCGAATTCAATCCGTTTAAGATTATATCCCGGGTTTTTTCTTGTAGTTCTTCTAAATCATCCATACTTTTTACGGGATTGATCTCTGGAAACGTTTCTACGCGCAACTCCCCCGGAAAACCAAAATCGGGAGACCAAGGGAATTTGCGCTTACAATCCAAAAAAATCATGGGAACAATCGGAATCTGATGCTCTATCGCCAGTTTAAAAGCACCTCTTTTAAAGGGGTTTAGTAAAATGGTGTCGTCTACATAATTTACTTCAGGAAAAATACAAACGCTTCTCCCCTGTGCAATTATTTTATTCGCACGTTCGTATACCCCCCAGCGGCTTTTAGAACTACTACGATCGACTAAAATCGCAGCGCGCTTATATATACTTCCAAAGAGCGGGACTTTAATGAATTCTTTTTTTCCGACAAAAACAAAGGGGTTTTTTGAAACCCGAAACATCACAAAGGGGTCGAGATAACTGGAATGATTTGCAACCAAAAGATAGGAGGTCCCTTCTGGAAGAGGTTTTGCAAATTTAGTGCGAATATAAAAGCCCATCCCAATCAAGATAAAGGGTGACCATATGTTTCGAGCAATCCAATACAGGGTGGGATAACCGTTTTTATGACTTGCTATAAGTAATAGAATGGGAAAAAGCGTAATGATAGGAATTGCTGCAAGGACATAAAACCAAACTCTCCAAAGCAGCAACGCTATTTTCTGAATTATTTTTAGCATCAACCAAAAATAAGCTTTTAGGAGTTGCTATAAAATTTTTACCCTACAAAACGGCTTACTCTGCCGAAAAATAATAGTCTAAAGAACTCCAAAACACCAGATTCCCCAAAATCAAATACACTGTTTTTACTTCGAAAAAAGAGACCTGGATACCGCCAAATAAATCGAACCCTGCCAGTTCGGGTAAAAAAGGCTCTAGGCAAATGATGGCGATTAGAACAAAAAATATCCCCATGATTATTTGCAGTGAGATTCCTTTTGGACTGTACTGTGCCTGGCGCACAGGAAGTTTTTCAATTGTATTTAAAACCGTGTCCTTAAGCCCAGCTGGGGCTTTTGGGGCTTTTGTTGTTTCGAGAAGGGATTTCCAATTAAGCTCTTCCATGCTGTGTTTTTATGCTCTTTGAGCGAATTCTTGTGGGGCTAATAAACGCTTTAATTTTTTCTTTGATCGGTGCAGTTTTACTTTAACATTCGCTAGGCTCAGGTTGGTGATTACGGTTATCTCTTCGTAAGAAAGTTCCTCCATAAAAAACAAATTCATCACCAAGCGTTCTGAGCTTTTAAGCTGCGACAGAGCCCATTGAATTTGATTGCGTTGTTCTTCTTGATTCAATTGACCCAGAACTTCTGGAGGAGCAGTTTGTTCGTTACTTTCCTGATCAAAAAATCCAAATATCCACCTCTTTTTTGCTTTCAACTGCGTCATGGCTTCGTTGTAGGTGATGCGGTAAACCCAAACTGAAAATTTGGAAGTGCCCTTGTATTGTTTGATTTTTTTATAAATCTTAATAAATGTATTCTGTGCCACTTCATTAGCATCCTCTTCATTTTTCATCAGCTGTAACGACAACCCATAGACCCGGTCTTGATACACCTCAATGAGTTGTCCAAACAATTGTTTTTCTCCGTGTTGTAATCGATCGATGATCGACTCCGAAAGTTCCATAGGTAGATTTGGTTCCTTATAAGACGCCGCAGAATTGTAAAAAGTTACAAAAAGTGTAACCTTTTATTCCAATGCTCGGTCTTAAGAGCAACTAACCTAAAAATTATATGTTATGAATGAAGGAACCTTAGCCCTTATGATCCCTATCTTTTCTGTGATCGGTGGAATTGCAATTGTCATTGTAGCCCTTACAACCGATCATCGAAGAAAAACTCAAATGATTGAAAAAGGAATGGAAATTCCGATGAAAAAACCCACACCCTACGGAGGACTCAAGTTTGGTGCTCTCATTATTGGAGCTGCAATCGGATTGACCTTTGGAAGTATGGCCGAAAACTGGGGTTTGTTTGTAGAAGAAGAAACTGGATATTTTGTTGGTGTGATGTTGTTCGCAGGAATTGGCCTCATCCTTTCTTCCTTGTACATCAAGAACGAAGTTAAAAAAGAGGAAGGTCAATAAGTTTTGTTTTCCTAGCCGTACCCCTTAACTTTAGCGTTGAAAAAAGTACCTTTGCTCAAAAATTAATTGGTATGGCTAGAATTCTTACGGGTGTACAAAGCACCGGAACCCCACACTTAGGCAATCTTTTAGGGGCTGTTCTTCCTGCAATTGCAATGGCAGATCAACCCGAAAACGAATCCTTTCTTTTTATTGCAGACTTACATTCTCTAACGCAAATAAAAGATGGTGCCCTCTTGCGAGAACATACCTTCAATACGGCAGCTGCCTGGTTGGCCTGTGGTTTGGATACCGATAAAACTGTCTTTTACCGGCAAAGTGATGTAAGTCAGGTAACCGAATTGAGCTGGTATCTGAGTTGTTTCTTCCCCTACCA
>CBFHHG010000072.1:0-8139 GCA_965655585.1 Candidatus Arcticimaribacter sp.
AACGGTATCGTATTGTACTTCATTAAAGTCCCAAATGGATGAGCAATGGGTTTGTTTTACACCCCGTTCTTTCGCTACTTCAATCGCTCCTTTCGAAATATCAAGTGCAGTAACATCAAGATCTCTTTGATTTTGTATGTACAGGCTATGACTCCCAGAACCACAGCCAACATCAAGTGTTTTTCCAGATGCAAGTGCAAGTGCCTTTTGTTCAAGAGCAGGCATTTCGTCATATAATCGGAAGAAGTAGCTGATCGGTACGTCGTCCTCTTCGGTCAGGTTGGTCCAGGTAGTGAGGTTTTGTTTTTCTGGGTTCAGCAAATAGGTTTGTAAGGCTTTTCCAAATATGTCAGTTTGTGTTTTCAATTAGTTGTAGTTTTACGAAAAATTAAAAGAATGCAAGAACGCCTCCTTTTACTTCCCAAGGATGCCAAAGATAAGGCAACCGAAACTAAAAAGTTTTTCAATAAGCTTAAAAAAAGAATTCCCAAAAACTTAGATAAGCAAGTTGCTGCAATTCACGATGAAGTTTTTGAAAAAACGGACTGTATGTCTTGTGCAAATTGTTGTAAGACAACAGGCCCTTTATTCATGAAACAGGACATAGAGCGAATCTCAAAATTCTTAGGGATTAAACCTGCTCAATTTGAAAAACAATACCTGCGAATTGATGAAGACAACGATTGGGTATTGAAGCAAGTTCCTTGTGCTTTTCTTGGTGTTGATGATGAATGTACTGTTTATGATGTCCGCCCCAAGGCTTGTCAAGAATTTCCACATACCGATCGTAAAAAGATTTATCAGATCGCAAATTTAACACTAGCTAATACTGCTATTTGTCCAGCTGCATTTGATATTGTAGAACGTATGAAGACTGCGATAAAGCTTTAGTCCTCGTATAGCAAATAGTTTGCTCGTATTTTTAGGAAAATATCAATCTTTGGTTTCCAGCTCGTTCTAATTTCTTGTTCAGAAAGTCCTTCTTGAATTTGGTGTTGTAGGGTCTTTGTTCCAGATATAAATGCAAAACGCTCAAAGAAAAAACCTTCTTTGTCAGCTGCCATTTGGTATGCATTCATTAACCATTTGAGCTCGATTTTATTTAACCTCGGATGTTTTCTTAAGTCAATTCCGTAGCAAACTTTATTTTCCTGCTTTGGATATTTAGCGCCAAAATTGGGTTGAGGTTTGAATTGAAAGTTTGCATTTTTAAAATCAGGATGCCCGAAAACTTGAAATTGCATTTCCGTTCCTCTACCAATACTAACAGGGGTTTGCTCAAGTAAGCAAAGACTTGGATAAAGGTTGATTGCTTGATCATTTGGCAGGTTTGGAGAAGGTCTCACAGCGAGAGAGTAGGGGGTTTTATGGGTGTAGTTTTTCACGGGTATGATGGATAATTTGCACGCTACTTTATTAGCCAACCACCCTTCTTTATTTATCATTTGAGCATACTCACCCAAGGTCAAACCGTATACAATTGGTACATTGTGTTTGCCTAAAAAACTCTTAAATTCATCTTCCAGCACGGGTCCATCTACGTAATGAGCATTGGGGTTTGGACGATCCAGGATCAATAAGGGAATATTGTTTTCTGCACAAGCCTCCATAACTAAATGAAGGGTAGAGAGGTAGGTGTAAAAACGAACTCCTACATCTTGAATATCAAAGACCATTAGATCCATGTCTTTCAGATCTTTTGATTGAGGTTTTTTGTTTTTTCCGTGTAAAGAAATTAGTGGTAACTGTGTTTTTGGATCAAGGGTATTGTCAACGTGTTCGCCATTATCTGCTTTGCTTCTAAAGCCGTGTTCTGGTGCAAAAACTTTATCAATTTTAACCTTTAAAGTCAGTAAGGTATCGATGAGGTGAATCGACTGATTTTGGGTTTTAACTAGGCTAGAAGCATGCGCTACCACACCAATGTTTTTATTTTTAAGTAAGGGCAGATAAGCTTCAATTTGTTCTGCTCCCACTTGAATCTGAGCGTGCCCTTTGCTTATGCTAAAAAGACTCAGCAAAAACCATAATAAAAATGTATTTTTGAAGGGAACAACCATAGAATACGTCATTTGAATTTCGGATTATTTTTAGCGCATCGCATGCGCAGTCAAAGTATTGATAAAAGTAGTGCATCGAATCGGATTATAAAAATCGCGATTGCTGCAATTGCTCTAGGTTTGGTTATGATGTTGATTGCTGTTGCAACAAGCTTGGGGCTACAACACGAAATTAAGAATAAAATCATTGTTTTTAGTGGTCAACTCAGCATTGCACCTTTCGAAAACAACAACTCAAAAGTATCTACTCGCCCCATATATCGTTCAGAGCTAAATGAAGCTGGATGGAATAGTGCTGAAGATATTGATCACATCCAAGCTACAGCTAGTAAGGCAGCTTTGGTAAAATCTAAAACTGATTTTGAGGGGCTGGTTGTAAAGGGCGTTGGTTCGGATTATCGCTGGCATAACCTAGACTCGTATTTAGTTGAAGGAGTGTATCCCAATACACAGGATCTTTTGAATAACGAGATTTTGTTATCGCAAACAATTGCACAGCGATTGAACGTTGGCATAGGCGATCGGGTTACTGCTTATTTTCAAAATTCAAGTTCAACGGGCACACCCAACACGCGTTATTTTAAAGTTGTCGGGATTTACGAAACCGGCTTTCCAGATTTTGATTCTGCTTACCTTTTTGCAGATATCCGTCACATTCAACGTATTAATAAATGGAGTTCAGATGCCATTGGCGGCTTAGAAGTTTTTTTAAATGAAGGCGTAAAATTAGAGGATAAGAATGTACAGATTTACAATCAACTGCCCCCGCATATTGATAGTATTGTTGTAAATGATTTATTCCCTAGCTTGTTTGAGTGGGTTTCTTTATTCGATTTCAATCTGGCTATCATTTTGATTCTTATGTTGCTGGTAGGGACTCTTAATATGGCAACAGCTTTGTTGGTTTTGATCTTAGAACGTTCCAAAATGATTGGCTTATTGAAGGCAATGGGAGCTAAAAACAAATTGATTCAACAAGTGTTTTTGTGGAACGCTTTGTATGTTATTCTAAAAGGAATTTTCATCGGAAACCTCATTGGCTTGGCAGTAGTTTTTGGTCAACAAAAATTCAATTGGATTCATCTCGATCCTGCTACGTATTATGTGTCAGAAGTACCGATTCTTTTGTCTTTTTCAAATTTCATTTTTCTCAATGTCGGAGTGGTTTTAGTATGTACCACCTTGTTGTATGTTCCCTCTTTTGTAGTCACCAAAATAGACCCGTCGAAAGTGATGCGGGTTCAGTAAAAAATTGTTTATTTATCCCTTGAAACCCATTGAATTAATGTAGCTTTGTTATTATACACTAATTTATGAATTACGCAGAAAATATCCTGCATACTATCGGGAATACCCCCCTTGTTCGGTTGAATAAGATTACAAATGAAATTGATGCTTTAGTTTTGGCTAAGGTTGAAAGTTTCAACCCAGGGAATTCGACAAAAGATCGCATGGCTGTTAAAATGGTAGAAGATGCTGAAGCCGACGGGCGCTTACAACCCGGTGGAACTATCGTTGAAGGTACTTCTGGAAATACCGGTATGGGCTTGGCTCTAGCAGCTATTGTAAAAGGATATAAATTGATTTGCGTTTCAACAGACAAACAGTCTAAAGAAAAATTTGATGTATTACGTGGCGTAGGAGCTGAGGTTATTGTTTGCCCCACAGATGTTGCGCCTGATGACCCTAGATCGTATTATTCAACTTCGAAACGAATTGCCGAAGAAACTCCAAACTCTTGGTATGTAAACCAATACGACAACCCATCCAATGCACTGGCACATTATGAACAAACGGGTCCTGAGATCTGGGAGCAGACCGATGGAAAAATAACTCATTTTGTAGTTGGTGTTGGAACAGGTGGAACAATTTCTGGAGTTGGAAAATTTCTAAAAGAGAAAAATCCAAAGATCAAGATATGGGGAATAGACACTTACGGCTCTGTTTTTAAGAAATATCACGAAACGGGTATCTTCGATGAGAATGAAATATACCCCTACATTACAGAAGGTATTGGGGAAGATATTCTCCCTAAAAATGTTGACTTTTCTGTGATCGATGCATTTGAAAAAGTAACCGATAAAGATGCTGCAGTCTACACACGAAAGATGGCATTGGAAGAGGGTATCTTTGCCGGAAACTCATGCGGAGCAGCAATTAAAGGAGTGCTGCAACTAAAAAATAATTTTAAGCCCGATGACGTAGTAGTTGTTTTGCTACACGATTCGGGAAGTCGTTATATTGGTAAGATGTATAACGACGATTGGATGCGAGAAAAAAAGTTTATCGAATAAATTACATTCGAAAAACGCGGTCAGATTTCAATAAATTTATTTACAATATTTATTTAAAATGATCGTTATTTATATGATATACTATATTTAATTTTGATTAAAAGTTTCTTAACATCACGAAAGTACTTGGTTTTAGGCGTTTTGCTTATACTTTCTTTCAGCGATTCTTTTGCTCAAGATGTTCAATTGAGGTTTAATGCCCGTGGATTTATTACTACTCCGAGTCCAGGAAGTTCTGATGAGCAGTTTTGTACGTCAGCGACCTCCAACCTGAGATTTGTAATTAGCAACGATGGCACAGTCCCTGTGACTTTAACAGCAACATCTGTTATTGTCACTTTGACAATATCTGGAAATACATTTTTGGATGGAACAACTGTTGCTACCAATGTTTTTGACGGATCAGCTGGGAATCCTTCCACAATACCCGCAACGGGCAGTAGCGGTATTTTTACATGGCCGTCCGCATTACAATTTGCTAATAGTGGAGTAACTACTGTGGCAGTTTCAGTAGCAGCTTCGGGTACAACGGAGGGCGGTGCAGGTTTTGCGGACAACGATACATCCTATCAAATCACGGTTTTACCCAATCCAGCTACACCTGTTCTTACTTCGAATTTTGGAACCGGTACTATCAATATTTGTCAAGGAGATACAGTTGTTTTTTCTACAACTGTGGATTCTGCAGAAGAGTATGAGTTTTGGCGAACAAATTTAGGTCAACCACCAGTTTTGCTGAGCCCAAAACAATCTTCAAATATTCTTTCTACCAATGGTTTGAATGATGGTGATGTCATTACTGTTGTCTCCTATTTCACTTCAGGAAATTGTGGTCGGAATGGAACGTCTCCAATCACTGTTAATGTAAATTCAGTCCCCAATGGAAGTTTAGCTTCCAATACGGTTGCTTGTTATGGGGACACCGTTGTTTTTGCAGCATCAGATTTAAATGGTAATTTGAATCCATTGTTTGAGTTCTATGAGGGTACTAATTTGGTTCAGGCATCTTCAACAACTTCTGTATATACTTCCAATCCAGTTTTGGTAGATAATTTTTCTGTTACGGTTAGAACTTGGAACAGTGCTACTGCTACACTTTGTTATGATGAAGACACGATCAATATCCGCCTAAACTCTGTGACGGGTATAAACCAGATAAGCAATACGGCAACAACAGTTTGTGCAGGTGTTGCTCCTCCAACATTCAACAGTGTTCAAGTGTTTACACCTGAACGATTTGCCGAAGGTGCAACTTTGGTGCATCAATGGCAAAGTAGGGAAATTGGCGGAACTTTTGGTAATATTAGTAATGCTTCAACGAATACCTTTTACACCCCAAGCGCACTGGCTACAACAACAGCCTTCAGGCGATTGAGTTATGCAAATTTTTTGGGTGTCCAGTGTCCATCTTCGGTAGCTTCTGCTACTTCCAACATCGTAACCCTCACCTTTGTTCCGAGTCCAAACCCTAGTATAACATCCAATGCAACTAATCAAACCCTCTGTGTTGGCGATGATTTAGTTCTTGACGGTTCTACTTCAACTGGCGCATCGAGTTACCAATTCTATAAAAACTCCACTCCAGTTCCTAGTTTTAATCCAACTTCAACGTCTACTTTAACTATTGGTAGCGCTACCTTACTAGATGGTGATCTAATAACCTTAAGAACTTATGCGGGTGCTTCAGGAACAGGCTGTTTTTCAGAAGTTTCATTTACGCTAAGAATTAATTCTCTTACTGGGGCAAATACCATAGGAAGTTCTGTTAATGATTGCTTTGGAGATGTTCCAGACCCCTTAACGAGTATCTCAACTCCTACCATTGATCGTTTTTTGGATGGATCTGGGGCTGTTTTGAGTTATCAGTGGGAGACAAGGACAGGTACAGATCCTTTTGGCGACATTTCAAGCCCAGCAGGAAGAAATGAAACCTATACTCCAACAGCAATTGTTTCAACAACAAGAGTTTTTCGCAGAAAAATAATTTCTACATTTAATGGACTTGAATGTACTAGTTTTAGTAATGAAATTACCATAACGGTAGACCCAGCTCCAACGGCCACCCTAGTCTCTGTAAATACTGCTTGTGTTAGCGACACGGTTCTCTTTACTGCATCGGGAGGTGACTTATATGAATTTTTTAGAAATGGAATTTCGGTTTCGGCCGGTATTACAACAGCTACCAACACGGTTACTTTTTCTGATTTGGTAAATTTAGAGACAGTAAATGTAGAAGTAACGGACAGTGCAGGGTGTAAAGCCTTATCCGATACCGTTACAATGACCATGCTCACAGTACCAGCAGCATCAATATCTTCAGGAGTTGCATTGGATACTGTTTGTTCGGGAGAGTATCCAACTTTTACCGCAGGTCCAGTAGTAGCTGGATATACATACGAGTTTTTTGTAAATAATTCACCGCAAACTACCGGAGTATCGGGTAATTCTTTTGACTCTTACGCTGTATCCAATACCATTGTGCTTGGGACTAGTACTGTCATCTCTGTACGAGTTTCCAACGGAGTTTCTTGTACAGACACCGCTTCTTTAACCCTTTTTGTTAATAGCTTAACAGGTGCAAACTCCATCAGTGCCTCTCAAACTGTTTGTGCGGGTGGAACACCACTACAACTGATTGGACTATCAAACCCTAGTGCCGATTCTGCTGCAGCAACTATTGCTTATCAATGGCAAAATAGGGAAACTGGCACTACTTTTAACGACATAATCGGAGCAACTTCAGCAGATTACTCTCCAACTGCTATTGGAACAACAACTTTTTATCGCCGACTTGTTTACGCAGGCTTGAATACAATAGTGTGTCCAGGTTCTGAAGCCCTAGCGACCTCTAATGTAGTAACCGTTACAGTAGATACAAACGCAGCTCCTGTAATTGGTTTTACCTCTGGTCTACCTTCAAATGTATTGTGTAATGGGAGTTCGGTTACTTTTGATGCATCTGCGACTACGGGCGCTACCTCTTTTACCTTTTATATACAAAATGTAGAAGTACGAGGTTTATCGGCTGTCAATACGTACACTCCACCTCCAGCTGTCCTTGGAGCGCTTAACGACTTTGATGTCATCCGAGTTCGAGCCAATTCATCAATCGGTACATCTTGTTACGCAGAACAAAGTATTGTGCTTAGGATTAATGAGCAAAGTAACAATAATAATATTACTACTTCACAAGCATCAGTTTGCTTAGGGAGTCTTCCGGCGTTGCTAACAGGTCCTGTAGTTACAGGATCATCAACTGCAGTTATTTCGTATCAATGGCAAAGTAAAACGAGCACATCAACTTTTAGAGATATTGATTTTGCTACTGCACAAAATTTTCAACCCAGTGCTTTAGTAACCACAACTGTATTTCGACGTAATGTAATTTCTACATTACTTTCTGCTGCTTGCATAGAAAGTAGTAATCTTGTTACAATAACCGGTGTTGATGAAGCAAATCCAACAATTAATTTTCAGCGAGTAGGCCCTTTAGGCTTTTTGCCCTTAACATTCTGTACAGGGGACTCAATTTCAGTTCAAGCTACTTCAAGTCTCGCAGGCAGTTCTTACTCCTTTAGTGTTAATGGAGGAGCAATTTTGCTTACCAATACCACAGGGGTATTTACTCCAACCAACTTTGCTCCTTGGAACCTGCCGCTTGGAAGTATGGCTAGCGGAGATACGATTGATGTACTTATTACTTCTCCTGGAGGATGTTCCGTAACGAGTTCATTGGCCTTAATAGAAAACAGAATTACAGCTGTAGCTTTAACAACAACAGCAAC
>CBFHHG010000073.1:0-7777 GCA_965655585.1 Candidatus Arcticimaribacter sp.
ATTGGGTTTTTTGGTTCAGTTTGGGGATTTTATTACCTTGTTCAAGAAAAACACAACCCAGTGTCTGAAATTATTTTTTCTCAAGCTCCTGGACGAATTTGTCTTTTTGGAGATCATCAAGATTATTTAGAACTTCCAATAATTGCATGCGCTATAGACCGTAGGCTCCATATTAAAGCGACTCCCAATGGAACAAATCAATTCCTGATTCAAATGCTTGATTTGAATCAAAAAGAAACCATTGCCCTAAATTCCACAGCGGCTGTAATTGAAAAAGGAGATTTTTTGCGAACAGCTTTAAAAGTTCTTCGACGGTTCGGATGCATCCCCACTCAAGGCTATGATATCGAAATTCAAGGCAATATTCCAATCAATGCAGGCTTGTCGAGCTCAACCGCACTTACCATTGCTTGGATTCACTTTTTGATTGAAGCTTTTGGAACGGATACAGCAGTAACAGCATCGTGGATTGCACAGCGGGCATACGAAACGGAAGTTTTGGAACAGGGGAGTTCGGGAGGCTCAATGGATCAATATGCAATTGCCGTGGGAAAAATGATACATCTGAATACAGCAGACAACTCTTTTGTACGCATTACAAAACCCATTGGACAGTTAGTGGTTGGAGTTTCGGGGATAGCCAAGGATACTTTTGGAACGCTTGCTTATTTAAAAGATCATGCACTTAAAGCCATTGCACAAGTGAAAAAAGTGTTTCCAGAATTTGAAATTGTAGAGGCAAAGAGTATCGATCTGCATCGATATTTGAATTGTGTAGATTATGAATTGAAGGCTGTTTTTACAGCTGCCGTAAGCAACCATTCCATAACAAAGCAGGCTAAGATAGAATTAGACAAATCAAATCCCGATCCTACTGTATTAGGTGATTTGATGAATCAACATCACGAACAATTACGGTTGAATTTAAAAATTTCACCCCCAAAAATTGATGCCCTGATTGAAGCTGTTATAGAAGCTGGTGCGTGTGGAGCAAAAATTGTCGGCTCTGGCGGTGGTGGCTGCATCGTTGCAATGACTAATAAAAACAACGCAGAAGACCTTATATATGCGATGAAAAAAGCTGGAGCTATTGATGCTTTCCAAGTTACTCAATCGAACGGAAGTTCAGTAAATACCAACGCTTAATGATCCAATCGCTCCTCATCATGGCAGCGGGAGCTTCTTCTCGTATGAAAACATCTGTATCAAAAGATATTGGGACAGTAGCCACAGAACAGGCGAATAACAGAACCAAGGGGCTTATTGAGATCGGAGCAAATGGAAAACCCCTGTTGTATTACTTATTGCGGAACGCTCAGGAAGCAGGTTATAAAACCATCTATTTAATCACTGCTGCTGATGCTTCTTTTTTCCGTTCAACTATTCGTTCGTTACCTAATTTAGACCAGCTTCATTTTGTTTTTGTAACCCAACACATTCCCCAGGGAAGAACAAAACCTTTGGGTACTGCTGATGCAGTTTTTCAAGCTTTGGAGCAATTTCCCGTACTACAAAAAAATCGTTTTTCGGTATGTAACAGCGATAACCTCTACTCCGTGCATGCTTTTCGTAGACTTAGATCAATTGTTCAAGGGAGTGGTTTGATTGCCTACGATTCGAATTCGTTGAACTTCACAAAAGAAATAATTCAGGGCTTTGCACTCCTTGTTTTTGACTCGGATTTTTATTTACAAAACATTGTCGAAAAACCTGCTGCAGCTGACTTGAAAAATGCAGCAAATGAACACGGAAGCGTTTATATTAGTATGAATGCCTTTACTTTCGATGGAAATGTATTGTATTCGTTTTTAAGCGATTGCCCCATCCATCTCGATCGAAATGAAAAGGAACTTCCAACTGCATTACTCAATATGATTCAGGAGCACCCAAGATCCGTGAAAGGGATTCCCATGCAAGAACATGTTCCTGATTTGACAACAAAAAAGGATCTATTACTTTTGGAACACTATTTAAAAGCACAAAAATATTGAAGACTAGGTACTTTTTTATACATTTAAGACTCTAATTTATTCGCTATGACGCTTTCAACTTTAGACTGGGGTATTATTATTTTATTTTTTGCACTAACCCTGGTTATTGGAATAGTAGTTTCTAGAAAGGCAGGTACCAGTACAACCGAATTTTTCTTATCTGGGAGGAATATGCCCTGGTGGTTGTTGGGAATTTCCATGGTTGCCACTACTTTTTCAGCCGACACACCCAATTTAGTTACCGACATTGTCCGTAAAAATGGAGTATCCGGAAACTGGGTTTGGTGGGCCTTCTTACTCACTGGAATGCTGACCGTTTTTGTCTATGCAAAACTGTGGCGCAAATCGGGTGTTGTAACAGACTTAGAATTCTATGAGCTCCGATATAGCGGAAAAGGCGCTGCATTCTTACGCGGTTTTCGAGCTCTGTACCTAGGCGTGTTTTTTAATATCATGATCATGGCGTCGGTTTGTTTGGCAGCCATCAAAATAGGAAGTGTACTCTTAGGGTTTACGGCTATTGAAACTTTGGTAATAGCATCAACCATAACCGTTTTATACAGTTCTTTAGGCGGATTGAAAGGAGTGGTTATTACCGATTTTTTCCAATTTATTTTAGCTATGGGAGCTACTTTTTGGGCGACCTACTACATCATTGATTTACCACAAATTGGAACGCTAGAAAATTTATTGACACACCCTAATGTAGTACCTAAGTTAGATTTTATTCCAGACTTCCAACAACGTGAAGTATTCATAACCCTATTTATATTGCCAATCGCCGTTCAGTGGTGGAGTGTATGGTACCCTGGAGCTGAGCCTGGGGGTGGAGGTTATATAGCCCAACGTATGTTGTCTGCTAAAGATGAAAAAAATGCTGTTTGGGCTACCCTATTATTCAATTTCGCTCATTATGCTTTACGCCCTTGGCCGTGGATTCTTATTGCCTTGGCGAGTTTAATTATATTTCCAGACATCCAATCCATTCAACTTGCATTTCCTAATATTGACCCAAGCATTGTAAAAGACGATTTGGCGTATCCTGCTATGATGACTTTTTTACCAGCGGGACTTATCGGTCTTATTGTAGCATCCCTTATTGCTGCTTTTATGTCGACTATTTCTTCTCACTTGAATTGGGGATCGAGTTATGTGGTGTATGACTTCTATCAACGTTTTGTAAAGCCGGATGCTTCGGAAAAAGAATTGGTTAAAATTGGACGCGTAAGCACGGTGGTTTTGATGATTGCTTCTGCGCTTTTCGCACTCTTACTTAGTAATGCTTTGGAAGCCTTTCAGATTTTACTCCAAATTGGAGCAGGAACGGGTTTACTCTTCATCATGCGTTGGTTCTGGTATCGAATTAACGCGTATAGTGAGGTGACTGCCATGACGGTTTCTTTCATTCTTGCAATATACTTTAAACTGATCCATGTAAAGCTAGGTTTTGATCCAATTGCCAACGATATTCAGCTTGTTTTGGGCGTAGCCATTACTACAGTTTCATGGGTGCTAGTTACCTTACTGACTTCTCCTTCCGATAAGACAACGCTAAACGAATTTTATAAAATTACACAGCCGGGTGGGCCAGGTTGGGATAAAGTAGTTTCGGACGCAAAAAAAGAAGGCATTGATCTTGAAACCGAGAAAAGAGCATGGAATGTTCCTACGGGAATTTTATGTATGCTTGTTGGTTCTGTAGGAATCTATGGCGCTCTCTTCAGTACGGGTTATTTTATATACGGAGAATACCTTGAAGGCTTTATCTTATTTTCGGTTACCATTCTAGCCTTTGTCCTTTTACGCAAATTGATGAAGAAGTTGATGTTTACAGAATAGTTTACGAACGTTATTGATAGATTCGAACATAATCGACCATAAATTCTTGTGGAAAAATAGAATCATCTACTTCTGGGCCACCAAAATTTCCGCCTACTGCTAAGTTCAATAAAAGGTAAAAAGGTTGGTCAAAGGGCCACTCCGCTTGGGTTTTGTTTTTAGGGATAAAGGTATATACACGTTCACCATCTACAAAAAATTCAATACGTTCTTCGTTCCAGTCCGCCGCATAGACATGATAACCATCTTCAATTGCAGGGAATTTAGTTTTCTTTGTATTGACGGTATTCCCATGGCTTGCTTTGGTGTGTAGGGAAGTAAAAATTTCTCCGGGTTCTCTACCCACGTATTCCAGCACATCAATTTCACCACAAAGGGGCCATTGAACCTCTGAGATGTTACTGCCCAACATCCAAAAAGCGGGCCATATTCCTTGACCTACTGGAAGCTTAGCGCGTACTTCAAAATATCCGTAGGTATATTCAAGCTTATCTTTGGTTATAATTCTTGTGGAAGTATATGCACCATCTTGCAAGCGGGCTTGAAGCACCAAGTTTCCATCTCGCAGGAGGTGGTTTGTATCCGTATAGATTTGACGTTCGTTATTACCCCAGCCACATAGGTCAGGGCATCCGTCTCCTAATTCAAACGTCCAATAATCAGAATTCAAAGCAGCTTGATCGAATTCATCAGACCAAATTAATTTTTTATCCTTAATCTGTGCTCCAAGTGACATGCAACTGAGCGAAATAAGAAATAGGGCTACTGCTTTCATTGTAAAGTAGTTTATTGATATACACGAATATAATCTATATACATGGACGATGAAACAAAATCAGGATCAATTATATTCCCTGTAAAATTACCTCCCATGGCTACATTTACAAGAATAAAGAAAAATCGTTTAAAGGGTGAGTCGCCCGATATTAAAACCTCATGATGTTGATTTCCGTCTACAAAAAACCGAACTACTGTTGAGGTCCATTCCATGGTGTATAGGTGAAATTCAGTTGACACATTTTCAATTATCTGCTCTCCACTAATGTAGTAGGCATCCCCATTTTCGTTCGCTTGGTGAACAGCCGAAGAAATCAAACCTGGCTCTCCATTTCCGTGTTCCATTAGGTCCATTTCACCACATTGAGGCCAGCTTACCGAATCAATATTTACACCTAAAAACCATAATGCAGGCCATGTTCCTTGACCTTCCGGTAGTTTTGCTCTGATTTCAACTTTCCCATAGCGGAATTCAAAAAGACCTTGAGTAGTCATTCGAGCTGAGGTATACTCCTTACCTTCAAATGGTTCTTTTATGGCTGTAATTTTCAGCGCTCCATCTTCAACTACAGAATTCGATCTGCTATCGGTATAGAACTGTTGTTCATTATTATACCAACCTCCGTTGTCAGGAGGAATAATTTCATGAAACCAATTGTTGTCACAAGGGGCTCCGTCCTCGTTAAACTCATCCGCCCAAACAAGGGTACTGAAGTCGCCTGTTGGGCTTGCATTTACCACCCTTCCACTGGGGCAACCCTGTGGAACCTGCACGATGGGTTCAGGAGTTATTACAATTGGGGGCGTACCCTCATCAATTTCATTGGAACCACATCCTATAAAGGATAAAACACAAATTATATAGTAGATCTTTTTCATAAATAAAATAAATCCTGAAGAACTAATCTTTCAAGACTTTTAATTAATAGTGGGTTACAAAAAACACTAACCAAGGTTAGACTTCTTATGTTTATTGACAACAAATACAGGGTGTAATTAATCGTCTTTGCTTAATCTTTACTCGAGAAAAAAGACAATTAATTGTGGAGCTGTATTAGCGTTCTTGTTTTTACTTCAAAACAAAAGTAACTTTTCTTTCAGTTGTGGAGTCGGTTCCAATAAAAATATTAAAGTCACCAGCTTCAGACTCCCAGGTGTTATTTGCGCTATAAAACTGAAGCATTTTTTCGTCAATCGTAAAATCAATGCGTTTGGATTCACCAGGCTTAAGTGAGACCAATTCAAAGCCTTTTAATTCTCGTACGGGACGAACAGCACTTGCGTACGGATCTTGTAAGTAGAGCTGAACAACTTCTTTTCCCTCTACTTCCCCAGTATTAGTCAAGAGTACAGATGCATTAACAGAGCCCTCTGCAGTCATTTCTGTAGCACTAAGTTCAATTGGTGAATAACTGAACTCTGTGTAGCTTAAACCATGTCCAAAGGGGAAGAGTGGGCTGTTTTTTTCATCTCCATAGTGCGACCAAAAGACACTGCCTTGATCCTCTCCGTCTGCACCGGGACGTCCCGTGCTTTTGTAATTATAATAAAGAGGCATTTGACCAACACTTCTTGGGAAACTCATGGGAAGTTTTCCTCCTGGGTTGTAATCTCCGTATAGAACTTGTGCAATTGCGTGTCCGCTTTGTGTACCTAAGTGCCAAGCTTCTACAATAGCAGGAAGGTGTTCTGCTGCCCAATTCAAAACCAACGGTCTCCCGTTCATCAACACCAAAACAATGTTGGGGTTGATGGCATAAACTTCCTCTAATAATTCTTGTTGAAGTCCGGGTAAATCTAAATTAGCTCTACTGCGCCCTTCTCCAGACTGAAAACCGTATTCTCCCAAAACCATTAAGACTACATCTGCATTTGCAGCTGCCTTTTTTGCAGCTTCAAAACCGGTTCTATCGGAAGTGTTTATAGACACCTCCTCATGAAAGCCAGCCGGGATTTTATTTACTAATTTCACACCTTGTCGGTGTACAATTTCATTTCCTTTATAGGCATTCAAACCTTCAAGAACCGAAATTGCGGAGTTATCTTCCCCTGCAATTCTCCAGTTTCCTAACGGGCTATTCTTGTCAGCAGCTAACGGTCCAATTAACGCAATTCGCTGCCCTTTTTTCTTTAGAGGCAGTGTTTGTTTTTCATTTTTCAAGAGTACAATAGACTTTTTAGCCATGTCTAAAACACCATCTAAAATTTCTTGTGATCCTGTAACTTCTTTTTCCCTTTCATCGTCCAAGTAGCGGTAAGGATCATCAAATAATCCCAATTCATATTTTACACGTAAAATTCTTTTTACGGCATCATCAATTTGCGCTAGGGTAACCTTTTTTTCTTGAAGTAAGCCTTCGAGTTCCTCGAAGTAGATATACGATTCCATATCCATATCAGATCCACCATTTAATGCCAATTCGCCTGCATGTTTTCTGTCTTTAGCGTATCCGTGATCTATCATTTCTCTTAAAGAACCCCAGTCAGATACTACAAAGCCGTCAAAGCCCCAAGCACCTTTTAAAAGGTCTCTTTGTAAATACGCATCAGCAGTAGCAGGTATTCCATTGAGGTCGTTAAACGAATTCATAAAGGTTTTTACGCCAGCATCAACAGCCGCTTTAAAAGGAGGTAATACAATGTTGTGGAGCGTATTCAGCCCGATGTCTACCGTATTGTAATCACGACCACCTTCTGCAAATCCGTATGCAGCAAAGTGCTTTGCGCAAGCAGCAACGGTATGCGGTGATGCTAAATTTTCTCCTTGAAAACCTTGGACACGAGCAGCAGCTATTTTACTGCCTAAATAGGGGTCTTCTCCTGCACCTTCCATAACTCTTCCCCATCGGGCATCACGTGTTATGTCTACCATAGGGGCAAAAGTCCAATTGATTCCAGCGGCAGCAGCTTCTTTGGCTCCAATGGCTGCGGAATGTTTAATTGCCTCTAAATCCCAACTTGCAGATTCTGCTAAGGGAATGGGACTAATGGTTTTATATCCGTGAATTAAATCAAATCCAATAATTAAAGGTATCCCCAATCTTGATTTTTCAACTGCAACTTTTTGTACTTCACGCACTTCTTTTACACCTCGTACGTTCAGCATTGAACCAACATATCCCTTCGCTAGGTTATTGTATTTTGCTTTCGCATCTCCACCCTTTGGCACT
>CBFHHG010000074.1:0-7668 GCA_965655585.1 Candidatus Arcticimaribacter sp.
TAATTAAATTCTGGATGGCTCTCCCTTTGGCGGTTTTAGATCCCTCTGGAATTTCATAAACCCGCATCCAGAAACACTTTCCTTTTTGTGTAAAGAACAACATGTATTGGTGGTTTGTCCCAACAAACAAATGCTCTAGGAAATCTTCATTCCGTGTAGTAGAGGCTTTTTGACCTACGCCACCTCTATGTTGCGTTTTATACTCTGAAAGTGGCGTGCGTTTGATATAGCCTGCATGAGAAATTGTAATTACAACTTTCTCATCCGGTATCATATCTTCAATACTGAAGTTACCTCCAGCAAATTCGATTACAGATCTGCGCTCGTCTCCGTATTTGTCTTTGATAACAAGAAGCTCGTCGGTTATGATTTGCATTCTTCGCTCTTTTTTATCTAAGATGTCTTTAAGGTCTTCAATGGTTTTCATTAACTCATCGTACTCCGTACGCAATTTGTCTTGCTCAAGACCCGTGAGCTGGCGTAAACGCATCTCGACAATTGCCTTGGCCTGAATTTCAGACAACTTGAAATTCTCAATCAATTTAGCCCGAGCTTCGTCTGCATTAGACGACGAACGAATCAAAGCGATAACCTTATCAATGTTGTCAGAAGCGATGATTAATCCTTCTAATATATGAGCGCGTTCTTCTGCTTTTCTCAATTCATACTTTGTTCTACGAACAACCACTTCGTGGCGATGCTCAACAAAATAGTGAATCATTTCTTTCAAATTCAACAACTGCGGTCTCCCATTTACGAGTGCAATATTATTGACGCTAAAAGAAGATTGGAGGGAAGTATATTTGTATAATTTATTGAGAACTATATTAGGTATAGCGTCGCGTTTTAGAATATAAACTACCCGCATTCCATTTCTATCAGACTCATCTCTAATATTCGAGATGCCTTCAATTTTCTTATCGTTGATCAATTCGGCGGTCTTACGAATCATTTCCGCTTTATTTACCTGAAAAGGAATTTCAGTTACAATAATACATTCGCGACCTTTTACATCTTCGATATTGGCTTTGGCACGAAGGACTACTCTTCCTCTTCCTGTATGAAAAGCATCACGAACGCCATCGTAACCATAAATTGTACCTCCTGTTGGGAAATCCGGCGCTTTGATGGTTTGTATTAATTCGTCAATGGAAATATCATTGTCGTTTATGTACTGAATTGTGCCATCAATTACTTCGGTAATATTGTGAGGTGGCATGTTGGTTGCCATACCTACAGCAATACCCGAGGCACCATTGATCAGCAAATTGGGAACTCGGGTAGGAAGTACCTTGGGCTCTTTTAATGTATCATCAAAATTCAACTGATGATCTACGGTATCTTTATCGATATCCGCTAGAAGATCCTCTGACATTTTGCGCATACGTGCTTCAGTATAACGCATTGCAGCTGGACTGTCACCGTCAATGGACCCAAAGTTACCTTGACCATCGACAAGTAAATAGCGTAAACTCCATTCTTGAGCCATACGAACCATTGCATCGTAGACAGAGGTATCACCGTGGGGGTGATACTTACCAAGCACCTCACCTACAATTCTTGCAGATTTCTTGTATGAAGTGCTAGAACGAATACCCAGTTCGTGCATTCCAAATAAAACGCGTCGATGTACTGGTTTTAAACCATCCCGAACGTCGGGAAGTGCACGTGACACAATGACAGACATTGAATAATCAATGTAAGCCGATTTCATTTCCTCTTCAATGTTGATGGGTATCAGTTTTTCACCTTCAGCCATAAAATATTATTTTTTAATACTATCTGCTAAAATATGGATTTAAACAAGAAATACGAACCCTTATTAGACTTTTTGTTTTTGAATTTATCAACATTATTAATATGTGAAAAATGTAAATTTAATAGCCTGCCGTTTTGGTATTTCAAAAATATTTTGTCTATTAGCTAGTGTACAGAATCGATTGGAATAGTTTTTGACTATTTAATGAAAAAGAAACCTAATAAATATGGATGATAATTTTTCACCTAGAGTAAAAGATGTAATTTCTTTCAGTAAAGAAGAAGCATTACGCTTAGGACATGATCATATTGGAACTGAGCATCTAATGCTTGGAATTTTAAGAGACGGAGGAGGAAAAGCAATTTCAATTTTTAATGCTATTGATGTAGATCTTGAGAATTTGAGAAGAAAAGTTGAAATCCTCAATCCTGCCCTACTGGACAGCACCGGTCTTGGGAATTCTAAGAAAAATTTGCACCTGACACGTCAGGCTGAACGAGCACTCAAAACTACCTTCCTTGAAGCTAAGTTATTTCAAAGCGATTTGATCAATACAGCCCATCTGTTGCTGTGCATTTTGAGAAATGAAAATGACCCAACAACCAAGTTGCTCGAAAAACTAGACATCAATTACGATCTTGTTAAAGAACAATTCAAACTGTTGCTTACTTCCGACAGTGAATATACGGACTTCAATCCTGCTGCCTCTTTTCCAGATGAAAAAGAAGATGAAGCTGGAGATAGTAAAGAAAATCCGTTTGTTCCCACATCAGAATCTGCCAAAGGAAAAAAATCCAAAACACCCGTTTTAGATAATTTTGGAAAAGACATTACGGCGCTCGCTCGTCAAGACAAACTGGATCCTGTGGTTGGCCGTGAAAAGGAAATTGAACGTGTTTCTCAAATTTTGAGTAGACGTAAAAAAAATAACCCATTACTAATTGGAGAACCCGGAGTTGGTAAATCTGCAATAGCAGAAGGATTAGCCCTTCGCATTATAGAAAAAAAAGTTTCTCGTGTTTTATACGGAAAACGTCTGGTAACACTCGACTTAGCTAGCTTAGTAGCTGGAACTAAGTATAGAGGACAGTTTGAAGAACGCATGAAAGCAGTGATGAATGAATTGGAAAAGAATGATGATATCATTTTATTCATCGATGAAATTCACACCATTGTTGGTGCTGGAGGAGCAACAGGAAGTTTAGATGCATCCAATATGTTTAAGCCTGCTCTTGCTAGAGGAGAAATCCAATGCATAGGAGCTACTACCCTTGACGAATACCGCGGAAGCATCGAGAAAGATGGAGCATTGGAACGACGTTTTCAAAAAGTAGTCGTAGAACAAACTACCGAAGAAGAAACCATTGAAATTCTTCAGAATATCAAAGACAAATACGAAAGTCATCACAACGTAACCTATACAGACGAAGCACTGGTTGCCTGTGTTGAACTCACAAGCCGTTATGTTTCGGATCGTTTTCTACCAGACAAAGCAATTGATGCTTTAGACGAAGCTGGATCCCGAGTTCATATCAACAACATGAACGTTCCTCAAGATGTTATTGATCTTGAAGAAGAGTTGGAGCGCGTCAAAGAACATAAAAATGACGTTGTAAAAAAACAAAAATACGAGGAGGCTGCCAAACTCAGAGATGATGAAAAAAGAGTAGAGCGTAACCTTTTAACAGCACAAGAAAAATGGCACGAAGAATCTAAACTGAATCGTGTTGAAGTAACCGAAATACATATTTCAGACGTAGTCTCTATGATGACAGGTATTCCGGTCAACAAAATTGTAAAGTCTGAGAAAAACAAACTTTCAAAACTTACGGAAATCATAGGTAATAAGCTTATTGGCCAGCAAGATGCTGTTGAAAAAGTGGTGAAAGCCATACAACGAAATCGTGCTGGACTAAAGGCAATGGACAAGCCTATTGGATCCTTTATTTTCTTGGGCCAAACTGGGGTTGGTAAAACACAGTTAGCTAAAATTTTAGCCAGTGAAATGTTTGAATCTGAAGATAATCTGATTCGAATTGATATGAGTGAGTACATGGAAAAATTTGCTATTTCTCGACTCATTGGAGCACCTCCAGGTTATGTAGGTTATGAAGAAGGAGGGCAACTGAGCGAAAAAGTTAGACGTAAACCCTATTCTGTGATCTTATTGGATGAAGTTGAAAAAGCACATCCCGATGTTTTCAATATGCTCTTGCAGGTTTTAGATGATGGTTTTTTAACTGATAGTTTAGGTCGAAAGATTAATTTCCAGAATACCATCATCATCATGACTTCCAATATCGGTGCCCGACAATTAAAAGATTTTGGTACAGGAGTTGGCTTTTCAACTGCTGCCCAAAAAGCACAAACCGA
This sequence comes from Candidatus Arcticimaribacter sp., assembly GCA_965655585.1. Lineage (GTDB taxonomy): Bacteria > Bacteroidota > Bacteroidia > Flavobacteriales > Flavobacteriaceae > Arcticimaribacter. The sequence goes on from CBFHHG010000074.1 coordinate 4,133, forward strand.
TGATATCGAAAGAGGGGTTATCGAAAGTGCATTAAAGAAGACGTTTGCACCGGAGTTCCTCAATCGTGTAGACGATATTGTCATCTTCAACGCGCTGGAAAAAGAAGACATTATGAAAATTGTTGATATCGAACTTGAAAAACTACAAATTCGTATAAACAAACTGGGCTACAACATAAGTCTTACTAAGAAAGCCAAAGAATTCATAGGTGAAAAAGGCTTCGATAAAAAGTATGGTGCAAGACCTTTATCGCGCGCAATACAAAAGTATCTTGAAGATCTAATTGCAGAAGAAATTGTAAACAGCCGTACGAAAGACGGTGACAAATTTCAGCTCGATTGGGATGGAAAAGAAGAAAAACTATCTCTTGAAATAAGCGCTTAAATCAAAATAACCGCCGTTTTTTACGAATATTCTGTAAAAACGGCGGTTTTTTTATGCAAAAAAAAGAGCTAATAAGTTTCAAATCAGAACGATTTGAATTATTTTTGCTATATGAAGTTAATATCCAACCTAATTTTTGGCTCTTACCAAAACAATACGACTGTATTGACAGGAACTTCTACCTTTATTTCAACTACAGTAATGACCCCGTAGGGGTATTCATTAACATATAATCTGTAGCTCTTGAATTCATTTCAAAAAAATAATAATTATCGTACAACTAAAAACAATGGGTTTTACTCTTTTGTAAAGCAGTTTTTAGTGTCGCACAAAATATTAGCATATGAAAATTCTTAAATTTGGCGGAACATCTGTAGCCAATTCTAAAAACATAAAACAAGTGTCCGACATTGTAGCCTCTCAGGATAAAGACAATGTTGTTGTTGTTTCTGCTCTTGGGGGCATCACCGACTTACTGATGTCAGCTATACAAACTGCTGAAAAAGGAGAATCTGAATTTACCCAAACCTTAACAGAAATTGAAGAACGGCACTTGGAGCCTATTCGAGCAAGTATCCCGCCAGAAAAACAAAGTGGAGTTATTAGTTTTGTGAAAGCAGAACTGAATCGTTTAGAAACCATTTTAGAAGGGGTAATGATGCTCAGGGAAGTTACCCCAAAAGCTACAGCAACAATCACTTCTTACGGAGAACGCTTATCCAGTACAATAATTTTTGAGATCTTCAAAAATAAAGCTTATGATGTGGTTTTAAAAGATGGTCGGGATCTGATTGAAACTCAAGTTCAAAACAACAGAACGGTTGTAAACTGGGATGCAACAAGAAAAAAAACAGAAGCCTTTTTTAAAAAAAATAAATCAAAAACCGTCTTGATTCCGGGCTTTGTAGCGCGAGATGCTCAAGGAAATTCAACTACTCTGGGAAGAGGAGGATCCGATTTTTCTGCTGCCATATTAGCCCATATTTTAAATGTCGATGTTTTAGAAATATGGACGGATGTTAGTGGAATGTATACCGCAAACCCTTCACTAGTGAAACAGGCTACTCCAATTGAAAAACTCTCCTATCTAGAAGCCATGGAATTATCCCATTTTGGAGCGAAGGTTATCTTTCCTCCTACACTTCAGCCATTGGTAGAAAAACAAATTCCTGTTCGTATTAAAAATACATTTGCTCCCCAAGACAAGGGCACACTAATTGACCATAGTTCTGCAGAGCTTAACGCTGCAGTAGTTAAAGGGATCAGTCATATAGACCAAATTAGTTTGATTAGTTTAGAAGGAAGCGGTATGGTTGGAATTCCCGGATTCTCAAAGCGCTTATTCGAAGTATTGTCAATAGCACACATCAATGTGATTATGATTACCCAGGCATCTTCAGAGCACTCGATCTGTATTGCGGTAAGGAATTTTGACGACCAAGAAGCCAAGCTTGTGATCGATACCGAATTTGCTTTTGAAATCTCGTTGAACAAGGTTGCCCCAGCAAAAATTGAAAATGATCTTGTCAACATTGCCATTGTTGGAGACAATATGAAGAATCATCAGGGTATTAGTGGTAAAATGTTCAGCTCTCTAGGAGCAAACAATGTCAATATTCGAGCAATTGCACAAGGAGCATCGGAGCGGAATATCTCGATCATGATCAATAAAAAAGACACACAAAAAGCACTGAATACCTTACATGAAACTTTTTTTGAAAATGACATCAAAGAGCTTAACTTATTTATTGTTGGGGTTGGAAATGTGGGCAGCAAGCTTCTAGAGCAAATCCAAAAACAAGAACAATATCTAAAAGACAATCTTTTGCTTCGGATTCGAGTGATCGCAATCTCCAATTCGCGCACCATGGTTCTTGGCGAAGATGCTCTTGACCTCAATCAATGGAGCAGCAGTCTTAAAAAAGGAAAACCGACCAATATTGATCAGTTTTTTGAGCATGCCAAAGGGTTGAATTTACGCAACAGCATCTTTGTAGACAATACCGCAAACGCAGGTATTGCATATGAATACGAGCGCTATTTGAACAACAATATCGGGGTAGTTACCTGTAATAAAATTGCCTGTGCAGACAGCTTGGAAAACTATATGAACTTGAAACGATCGTCTCGTAAATACGGTAGTCCGTTCCTTTTTGAAACCAATGTAGGTGCAGGATTACCTATAATTGATACGCTCAATAACCTGATAGCTTCTGGGGATCGAGTAGTGAAAATTCAGGCAGTACTTTCTGGAAGTTTAAACTTTGTTTTCAACAACTTCAAAGAGGGTGTCTTATTCAAAGATGTAGTGATTCAAGCCCAGAAAGAAGGCTATACAGAACCCGATCCAAAAATTGACTTGAGCGGTATCGATGTGGCACGTAAAATCCTAATTCTAGCCCGAGAGAGTGGTTTGAAAATTGAACTAGAAGACATTGAGAATGTTCCTTTTTTACCAAAGGCGTGCTTGGACACTCCAGACAATGAAAGCTTTTTTGAATCCCTTGAGGCACATAAAGATCATTTCAACAAACTTCTAGATGATGCGCATTCTAAGAATGCACGCCTGAAATACGTTGCTCAACTAGAAAATGGAACGGCCAAAGTAGGCTTACAAGAAATTCCAGAAGGACACGATTTTTATAACCTTGAAGGAAGCGATAACATCATCTTATTTTATACCAACCGCTACACAGAACAACCATTGATTGTCAAAGGTGCTGGTGCTGGTGCTGAAGTTACTGCTTCGGGTATCTTTGCAGACATCATTAGAATTGGAAAACGTTAAGCTATGAATGAAGTTAAAATTTTCTGTCCAGCGAGTGTTGCCAATGTGTCTTGTGGCTTTGATGTTCTTGGTTTCTGCTTAGATCAAATTGGAGACCAAATGATAATTCGCAAGACAGCTGAAAAGGGGATTCGAATTACAAAGATAGAAGGTCAAGACTTACCTTTAGAAGCTCATAATAATGTAGCAGGAGTAGCAGGCTTGGCTTTATTAGAAGCACATCCAAGTGCTTTTGGATTTGAAATAGAGATCGTAAAAGGCATTAAGGCAGGAAGCGGTATAGGAAGCAGTGCAGCTAGTTCTGCGGGCGCCGTATTCGGAATCAATGAACTTTTAGGAAGGCCATTTACGAGGGGCGAATTA
>CBFHHG010000075.1:0-7540 GCA_965655585.1 Candidatus Arcticimaribacter sp.
AAATAACAAATATAACCGAACCGACAAAAAACATTATTTCATTTTTATTCATATTCGGTTATTTTTATCATCATTCCTTCTTTGTCTAATTACTATTGCAAAAGCCAAGATCGTTACAGGCCAGAGTCCAACATAAACTCCTTCCAGCTCACTTCCTGAAAACCATAAAAACACAGAATACAAAAAGCTTAAAAAGGCCAGAATAACGGGGTAGTATTTTTCTAAAAACTTCATTTTTTTATTTAATATATGTATTTTTTTTGGAATTCTGTTCCTTGACTTTGAAATTAATCGGTAAACAATTGATTTAAATGCTGTTTAAAAAACTTGTTTTGAACCCATTTTTTAAAAGAAAACGATAAAAAGGCGCCGAAGCGCCTTTTACAAATCCTTCTTTTAACGGTCTTTTCCTGCTAAATCAAAAATACCTTTTTCCATGTTTACGTGTCCAATATGAAGGTAAATTTGATCTTCATGAGCACCATCGACAAGGCTCCAAAATGTTTTTTTCGCTTCTTTAGCTTCTTCCGTTTCTTCAGCTCTTGCAGTAGCCCCTTTTGCAAACTCAACGAGGTTTGTATAACATTGCCATACTTCTACTTCAGAGCTTGTTCCCATGAAGTGGTAAGAGACTCCTCCAGACATTGATGATCCGCTGTCTACTGAATTTTTAATTGCCCAGTCAAAAAAAGCATTCCCCATTTTAGTCCAAGATCCAGAGGAATTATATTTTCCAACAACCATAGCAAAAGGAATATCAAAATCCGTTTCTTCTAGTTGGTAAAAGCCCGTTGCCTTATTTGCTGCCCGAACCTCGTCCGAATGACCATTAGAGAAAGCCCTGTACTCTGCCCATTCTTTCATAAGAGTTTCTTTTGCAGACGCATCTTCCGTAGTATCTATTTTTGTTCTTATGTTTTGATTTGCAATATCTGCGTCCTTATGGAAATCTTCCATAGAATTGTATTGGCTGTAAATAACAAAGCTGTGACCCGACCCATACCAGTGTCTAAAAACCCACTCGCCAGTCATTGTTCTGTTTTCACCCAACGACATATCCGTGAATTTTTTGTGTAATTCCACAAATCTTGGCATTTCAGAAATACCGACATCATGGATGTAAAGAGCAGATTCATAAGTAATGTCTTGAGCATATGATGCTGTGGACAATAAAGCAAGTAGTAGTAGCAATAATTTTTTCATATCAAAATATAGGTTGTGATTAGAAACTAAAATTACGAATTTAGTTTAAACCCTGATACTCTTTTGACCAATATCTTATGCTTTATGGAGGACGAATGCCTTTGTATGGGGAATAAGTAATTACGGAGCACTCTGGATCTCTTTTATTAAAGGATGTATTATTGGAGGAGTGATTGTATATTATTTGTTAAAGTACTAAAATATAGACTTATTAGAAAATCAATACTAAAGGCGTTGATGTTTTAGATAAGCTCCAAGAAATAGGGTTAGCACCTAACTTCAGTAGGGAGCCAAAGCCACCCGTATGTTGTAAAGATTATCCTTTATTTTGAATGTAGCGATTCGTATTGATTGACTTTTAATAAATCAATTTTCAAATCATCAAGCCCTTTTTGATCAAATGGATTCTCAATATAATCTTGGACATTGTATAAAGCCATCAGCACAAAACTAACTACCAAAGAAAAAGATAATGATATCAACTTTGTTACTAAATCACCCTCAAAATTTAATACTGATTGGGAAGCATAAAGTAGTGGAGAAAAGTAAATGAATACCAAACAGTATTTTTTTAATGAAATAGGGGTTCCGTGAATCTTAATCCCTCGGATCTTTTCTGCAGAAAGAAACAATTCGTTTTTTACTCGAATTAAACTATCCTTTTCTCTTTCATTAAAAAGTTTTTTGTGAGAGTCAATGATCAAAAGAACCTCTTTTCTTTTCTCACGTATTGAATCGAATATTTTTTCCGAATCCTCCTGAGTTAAATACTGAATGAGAAGCTTTTGTACCTCATGTAAACTATCAAATAATTCGTTGTAATTTTTATCTTTTACACTTTCAACAGCATAAAATATATTGGTCAAATCAATGATCTTATTTCTAAATTCAAGGTATAAGGATATTGCATCTTGTCTTCTTTGGTAAGCACTGGTAATTGAAAAAACAAGAGGAAAGATAATCGCTATACTCATTATGGTGTAGTCGACCTTGATGTTGATGCTGTAAAAGTCATACAAACAAAAAACGACTATGGTCTCCAATAAAATAACGAACAATCTGGTGTTGAAGACCGATAAGATTGCTGTTAAATTTGATTGCTTTGAGCTCATCATTATTTTATTATTTTATTTATTGAAAAAAACTCGAATTGCTCAATAGTAACCCGATGATGATTCCAAGTAGCAGGATGAGGACGTTTTTTACTTTGAAAATCAAACCTAATTTTTTCTCCCAAGAATCAGGGATGTTATTTTGATTATCGTCCATAGACATTCCCGATTTAATTGACTGTTTTGCAAACCAGAAAAAGAACAATAAGATAACCGCTATGCTGCATGCGATAATTAATAATATGTCGGTCATTGAAAAATTTTTTACAAAACTAGTGATTTAATTAAGGATTGCTTGAGTATCCATACTTCAATAGTACTACCTGCTTGTTTTTAATTATCAATACAATGTGCAAAACTGTTTTCGAAGCTTCTTTTCATTTTCTGACATTTTTTGATGGTTTGGACGGTTTTACTAGGGTCTGGGGGCTACAGAAAGACACCAACCTCTGTAATTTTCATTAATATTTTTTACTTCACTGAAAATTCATCTCCTGAGCTGGCTTTAAAATCCGTTTTGTACATTGGGATACAAATAGCGGTTAAATTCAGTATTTACATCGGACATATCAACCTTCTAATCCATAAAAATGTTAATCAAAACCTGGGGAATAAATAAAATAATTAAGTGTATCTCTTTTGTGATTTTTACAACACTATTATCTTCATGTGTTACTGAAGAAAAATTAAATATCATCTTTATTCTTACTGATGATCAAGGGTGGGGAGATCTTGGTGTAACAGGAAATCCATACTTAAAGACGACAAATATTGACCAATTGGCTAATAAGGGCGCGTTATTTACCTCTTTTTACGTTGGGCCGGTGTGTTCACCAACTCGTGCTGAAATATTAACAGGACGGTATCATCCCAAAAGTGGTGTGTATTCAACTTCTCAAGGTGGCGAACGAATAGATTTAGACGAGATCTTATTCCCACAGTATTTTCAAGAAAACGGATATGCGACAGGAGCATTTGGGAAATGGCACAACGGACAACAACACCCTTATCATCCCAATGCAAGAGGATTCGATGAATTTTATGGATATTGCTCAGGTCATTTAGGGAGTTATTTTGACGCAGATCTAGAACACAACGGAACATTTGTCAAGAGCAAAGGATACCTAACAGATGTTTTAACAAATAAGGCTTTGACATTTATTGAAGAAAACCGAAACAATCCGTTTTTTGTTTTCTTACCCCTAAATACACCGCATAGCCCAATGCAAGTTCCAGATAAGTGGTGGAACAAATTCAAGGACATTGACCTAAATGAATCTATGTCTGAGGTTGAAAAAAATCATACACGAGCTGCTTATGCCATGATTGAAAACATCGATTGGAATGTGGGAAAAATAATTAAAAAATTAGAAGCTTTAAACATATCACAAAACACCCTAGTGGTCTTTTTAGGGGACAATGGTCCAAATGGGAATCGATGGAATGACTCCCTTAAAGGAATTAAAGGTTCAACTGATGAAGGAGGAGTTAAATCCTCTTTAATTATGTATTTACCAGGTAAAATAAAAAACGCTGAAATAACTCAGCTCTCAGGCGCTATTGATTTGGCTCCAACATTAATTGATCTGGCCAATGTTAACTCTTTTGGACATAATATGGATGGTATCAGCCTCTCTCCCTTTTTGAAAGGAAACAAACGCCAATACAACAGAGCTCTTTTCCAACATTGGTATGGAAACGTAAGTGTTAGAATCCCAAATTTTAGACTGGATAAAGACAATGTTTTATATAATATTGACTTAGATCCAAAACAGCTGAAACCGATTGAAAATAAAAGATTAAAGGATTCTTTAATTCATTTAAAACAAGAATGGGTTGATGAAGTATTAAGTCAGACACCTGATGTAGATAAAAGGCCAATCCCCATTTCGGGGAATAACAAACTAAAAAGTGTGCTTCCTGCCCGAGATGCCAGACTTTACGGAGATAAAATTAAAAGATCAAATCGATGGCCTAACGATTCCTTTTTGTTTGAATGGAAATCTAATGATAGTTATGCCTATTGGCCCGTTGAGGTGGAAAAATCTGGCTATTATTCGGTTTCGGTTTATTGTACAACCTCAAATGAAGCTTTAGGAACTGAACTACTCGTGTATGCAAATGATGATTTTGTCAGTACTGAAATAGTAGAAGTCTTCGATCCATCGCTTAGAGGTTTTGAGCATGATCGGGTTATTCGTAACGAATCGTATGTCAAAGACTTTAAAAAAGTTGATTTGCCTAATATCTATTTAGAAAAAGGACCCCTTGAAATTAAGCTTAAAAAACAAGCTCGTGAAAACGCCCCTGGGATAGATTTTAAGATGCTGGTCTTGTCTTCATTAATCGACCCATAATAGATTTCTTTTTTGAGTTTTTGGCTATTTTCTCTTACAAAAAAGACTACTCAATTAAAGCGAGCAAGCGAAAAATGGGAAGACCATATGCAGCGTAAAGGCTTCCTAAAAGAGTTGTCTCTTTTTGAAAAACTTGACCGACCGATCAAGTAGAAAAAAAGGGTAGGCTTAACTGTAAATTACTTTACCGATGTATTTGCTTTTGATATAGTCAAGTGCAATTTGATCGACTAAATAGTTTAAGTCATTTTCAAAATTTTCTTGTACTACCTTGGGGTTTTTTAACCAGTCTGCAATTCGCTCCACTTTATCAACGTTTAATTTTTTGACTACAGTTACTCCCATTTTCTTTAATGCGAATGCATTGTAGCTTTGTTCGATATGCCCGCGCATGGGAATGGTCAGTAAGGGTTTCCCTAGGTACAGTGCTTCTGAGGTAGTGGCAAAGCCTGCATTGGTGATGACACCATCACATTGCGCCAGTGCGTCAAGGAAATGATCTTCATTAATTGGATGGATATGGATTGATCCTTGGATTGTTTCTTCTTTTATTTCTTTGGTAAAGACATTCCATTTTACTTCCGGAAATAAGGATAAAACTTCGGTAATATTATTGATGTCATAGACCGGTAAATAGACTACTATTCCACCACCCTTAGAAACGTTGAGCTCCCTCAATTTGGTTCGTATGATTGGAAAAAAGATCCGCTTATTAAACTTTTGATAATGGAAGCCATATTCGAAATTTGTAGGCGCAAATTTTTTCAGATATTTTAATGAAATGCGGAATTGTTTTTTAGGTTTAGGAACCTTTTTTTGCCAAAGTGCAATTTGATTACTCAGCCCAAAAGAAAGTACTCCTCTTAGTTTACACGCCCAGGCGGAAACAGGTTCAAAGTCAGTGATGACTAGATCGTACTCTTGTACCCTTAGGGAAAAAACATCTCGAATAAATTGAAAAAAGTTATTCTTCAGGAGGGTTTTTCTCCAGTGTATGGCACCAGATTTACCGAAATGAAGGGTTAAGCCTTTAAAGTGGTGTTTTACAGGGTGGCCTAAATCAAGGTGGTTTTCTGGGCCACTTAACATGACATCATACTGGAATCGACGGTCTAAATAGGGGATGATTTCTTTTGCCCTGCTTATGTGTCCATTCCCCGTTGTTTGTACTGCGTATAAAACTTTCATTGGCTCTTCATCATATTAAATTCAACAAGCATCTCATTGAAAAGTTCTTTGTTTGATTTGTCTATTTCACCATTTAGGCTCTCTTCATAGAGACTTTGATCGTGTTTATAAATGGACCATTCTCCGTCATGGTATTCTAAAGCAGTAAGATTTTCGATCCAATCTCCAGAATTGAGGTAAGTAATTTTTTGGTTTCCTGTTTTATAATCTTTGATATTGGGATGGTGGATATGGCCGCAAACAACATAATTAAATCCATTAGAACTAGCGATTTCCACTGCGATTTCTTCAAAACGGTTAATGAATTTAACGGCACCCTTAATGCTGTTTTTTACGGTTTTAGAGAGGGAGAGTTTGTTTTTACCGACTTTAGCTAATACAAAATTGATACAGCTGTTCAATAAAATCAAAAAATCATAGCCCACTCCTCCCAAGCGCGTTAACCATTTTGAATATTGCATGGTAACATCAAAGACGTCTCCATGAAAAAACCATGCTTTTTTTCCGTCTAAGTCTAAAACGAGTTTATTTGAGATCTTGAATTTTGCTAATTCAAAACCTTTAAACTTTCGAAACATCTCGTCGTGGTTGCCGGTCAAATAATGGATTTCTTTTCCGTCCACAATCCACTTTAATAAATGCTTAATTACCTTCATGTGAGGCTTTGGAAAATAACGCTTGTTAAACTGCCAGATGTCAATAATATCGCCGTTGAGAACGACAATTTTGGGGTCAATTGACTTGAGGTATTTCAATAATTCTTTGGCTTGACATCCATAGGTGCCCAAGTGAACATCAGAAATTACGACTAAATCGATCTGTCGGGAAGTTTTCATTTTGTAAAGAAATCTAAAACGATCTGCTTATTTTGTAACTAATTGAAAACAAATTGTTAAGAAAAGGTAAAGGGCAAATGCTTTTTTTAAAAGAATCCAAAGACTGGCTTAATGATTTGGGAACTAATTTGACTACCCCTCCAAATGAAAAAGAGAAAACCTCAACGAGTTCTATTTTGACAAGTTGAGGTTTTATGTTGGTGGTCCCACCTGGGCTCCCGCATCCTGCGGATAAACTTCTCGCCCAAAAACAAAAAAGCCTCTACAAAATGTAAAGGCTTCCTAAAAGAGTTGTCTCTTTTTATGTGGTCCCACCTGTACTTGAACCAAGTTAAATATTCTTTCCTAACTATACTGATTATCAGTATATAACACAAATATAATATTTTTATTTGGAACACCAAGTGTTCCAAGTTTAATGTTTTTGGAATATTAAGTGTTCCACCCTATTCAATGGTATTCCAATAATTAACCGAGAAAATTGATTGGTGTTCCAAAGGTTCAAGTTCCACTTGGGAACTGAACCAATTTACAATAATTGGAATCTACATCTTCACTTTTTTACGTTTTTTACAGAATCATATACTTATACACAGAAGGTAGGGGAGAATCCACACCCACCCATTACTACGAGAGTAGTTGAAGAAGGTAAAATCAGATGTTTCAATAATAAATAACACCGATGAGGTGTAATGGGTATTTCATACAATGAAATCAATAGGTATAATGATTAGAAGAAGGAATAGGACCAATAAGAAATTATTAGATAAAGAGATAATCACCCTTCACTCTAAACTTAAAAAGAGGGATACTATCACCACCCACTACACCACAGAGAAAGATT
>CBFHHG010000076.1:0-7482 GCA_965655585.1 Candidatus Arcticimaribacter sp.
TATTGCTTCCCTAGGAGAGTTTGCACTCATTGAAACAATTACCAAAGAATTTTCAATCTACGATTCTTCAACACAAGTTGGAATTGGCGATGACGCTGCCGTTATTCAACATGGAGACGAAGAAACCTTAGTTTCAACAGACCTGTTGATAGAAGGGGTGCATTTTGACTTGAGTTATATGCCTTTGAAACACTTAGGCTACAAAGCCGTAATGGTAAATCTTTCGGATGTATATGCAATGAATGGGACCGCAACCCAAATTACAGTATCCATCGCTGTATCAAATCGGTTTCCCTTAGAGGCTATTGAAGAATTATACGCAGGTATTCGTCTTGCGTGCAACAATTATAAAGTGGATCTAGTTGGCGGGGATACAACCAGCTCTACCAAAGGTCTAATACTTTCGATAACTGCTATCGGCAAAGCACCAAAAGAAGCAATTGCATTGAGAAGCGGAGCTAAAGAAGGGAATCTTGTCGTTGTTACTGGAGATCTTGGTGGAGCATATATGGGGCTTCAAGTATTGGAACGAGAGAAAGCCGTATTCCAAGTCAATCCCCAATCACAACCAGATTTATCAGAATACAGCTATTGTATTGAACGTCAATTGAAGCCAGAAGCACGAACAGACATCAAAGCTCTTTTGAAAGAATTGGAGGTGAAACCCACAGCAATGATTGACGTAAGTGATGGCCTTTCTTCAGAGATAATTCATCTTTCCAAGGCGTCTAAATTAGGTTGTCAAATCTATGAGGATAAAATCCCAATCGATCCAGAGGTCACCAAAACCTGTGAAGAGTTCAACATCAACAACAGCACGGCAGCACTCAATGGAGGAGAAGACTACGAATTGCTTTTTACCATCGAACAAAAGGATTTTGAGAAGATAAAAGGGCACCCACACCTGAGTATTATTGGGCATATGACCGACGAAGCTTCAGGCTATAATATGGTTACGGGATTGGGGCAGCAAATCGAATTGACTGCTCAAGGTTGGAACAGCACACAAACAGAAGAATAGGACTTAACCTAAAGCCACATCCAAACACATCATTACAATAAAGCCTCCGATAAATCCTAAGGTTGCGATATCGGTGTATTTGTCTTGTTGTGTTTCTGGAATAACTTCCTCAACCACAACAAAGATCATAGCTCCGGCTGCAAAAGCCAACGCATATGGAAGTAAGGGCGTAAAGAAAGTAACCGCTACAGCACCAATTACTGCAGCTACTGGTTCAACAATTGCTGAAAGTTGTCCGTACCAAAAGCTCTTAAACCGACTGAGACCTAGGCGTCGCAAAGGCATAGAAACGGCAATTCCTTCAGGGAAATTTTGTATTCCAATTCCGATGGCTAAAACGACTGCACCCGCAATAGAAGCTTCGGGTATTCCTGCTGCAACCCCTCCAAAAAGGACCCCTACAGCTAAACCCTCAGGAATATTGTGTAAGGTAATTGCAAGAACCAACAGGGTTGTTCTATGCCAAGGAGTTTTGATTCCTTCGCTTTCTTTAAAATTGATGTGTATATGAGGCAGTACTTTATCTAGTCCAAAAATAAACAAGGCCCCTAAGCCAAAACCGATGGCAGCAGGCATCACTTTTACAAAGCCTTCGCCAGGACTCATTTCTATTCCTGGAGCCAACAAACTCCAAAAACTTGCTGCAACCATAACTCCTCCTGTAAAACCGAGCATTCCATCAAGAACAGCCCGATTCATACTCTTGAAAAAGAAAACAAACGAAGCCCCAAATGCAGTTAATCCCCAAGTGAAAATAGTTGCGTACAACGCCCCTAAAACAGGATCCGTGTTTTCAAAAAAAGTAATTAGTGTATCCATTACTGTTGGGTTTTGTAAATCTTTTGCAAATTTAATCAAAATACGGTAAGTAGCTGTCCCTATTTCCAAATCAAATCTTTAATTTTAGAGAATATATGGAAAACGAAAACCATTTTGACTATATTATTTGTGGAGGAGGTGCTTCGGGCTTAATGCTAGCTCAAGCGCTCTGTTCGGATTCCTACTTTTACGGTAAAACAATCTTAATTCTTGAAAAAGAACCAAAAAACAGCAACGATCGCACCTGGTGTTTTTGGGAAGAAAAAGGCTCTGTTTGGGATTCACTCCTATACAATCAGTGGGATTTTGCTGAATTTAAAGCTTCCCATTTTTCAAAAGAAATAGCCCTTGACCCCTTTCAATACAAAATGATCCGCGGTATTGATTTTTATAAACAAATCCAATCGGAACTTGCTTCAAAACCCAATATTACAATCTTCAAAGAAGAAGTAAGCTCCATAGAGGATCATAAAAAATATGTCACCGTTTCGGGAAAAAAAAGACAATTCCGAGGGCAAAAAGTTTTTTCTAGCATTCCAACTAAACAACATATAGAGCATAAAAAACACTTTCCTGTTTTACACCAACACTTTATTGGTTGGTTTGTAAAAACTGAACACCCCATTTTCGATCCAAAAACCATTCAGTTCATGGACTTCGATTTGCCTCAAAAAGGCAACACGCGCTTCATGTATGTGCTTCCTTTTTCTGCGCACGAAGCACTTGTAGAATATACTTTATTCTCGGCCGATCTTTTAAAAAATGAGGCCTATGAAGCTGCCATAACGAACTACTTGAATCAAAAAAATGCTGGCGAGTTTTCGATTGAAGATCGAGAGCAAGGGAGCATTCCTATGACAGCCTATCCATTTTGGAAAAACAATTCCCCAAATGTCATGCACATTGGAACTGCTGGAGGATGGACCAAGGCCAGTACAGGTTTTACCTTTCAAAAGTCAATCCGCAAAACTAAAGAAGTAATTAACTTCCTGAAGACTGGAAAGGATTTAAACAACATGGAGCAACGAAATAGGTTTTGGTTTTACGACCTTTTATTTCTGGATGTTCTGAGCAAACACAACGAAAAAGGGCATATGCTTTTTTCCATGATGTTTAAAAAAAATAAACCCGAACATATTTTTAAATTTCTAGATGAACAAACTAGCTTCCGGGAAGAGATTAAAATTATGCTGAGTTTTCCTGTGGGTCTTTTCATTAAAGCCCTTTGGAGGCGGATATTCTAGCTATAACTTTCGGTCCATCAACTGCAGCGCAAAAGCCTTGAAAATTTCTTTCTTTTTTTCTTCAATAGGAAATTGATCTACTTCTTTCAAAGCCTTTTGAGTATACTCTTTCATTTGTTGCTGAATCTGTTCTACGGCACCAGACTTTGTAAACAGCTCTTTTACTTGAGCAATTTTATGGGTTGGATCTATTGGATTTGTTTTAAAAAGCCGCTCCAAAGCAGCAGCATCTTCTGGGCTACCCATTTCCAAAGCCAAAAGATAAAGTAGGGTTTTTTTATTTTCAATGATATCACCTCCAATTTGCTTTCCAAAGGTTTCGGGATCTCCAAAAGCGTCTAAATAATCGTCTTGTAATTGAAAAGCCAAGCCCAATTCAATTCCAAAATTATAAAAAGGCAGGCTCGTTTTTTTTGAAGCTCCACCTACTAGGGCACCCATTTGTAAAGAGCAACCCAAGAGTACGGCAGTTTTACAGGCAATCATTTGCATATACTCTTGCTGAGTAACTCGTTTTTGATTGGGAAAATCCATGTCATATTGTTGCCCTTCACATACTTTTCGGGCGGTTGCGCTGAATAAAGAGGTAAGCTCCTTAAACAAGGCTCCCGGATAAACATTCAAACACTCATAGGCCCATATCAACATTACATCTCCCGACAGAATTCCAGTATTGGCATCCCATTTTTCATGAACTGTTGCTTGACCTCTTCTTAAGGGTGCATCATCCATAATATCATCGTGCACTAAGCTGAAATTATGAAAAACCTCAACTGCTAAAGCTGCTGGGAGGGCATTTTTGAAGGAACCCCCGACGGCTTCTGCAGCCAATAAAGCTAAGACAGGGCGAATTCGTTTTCCACCCAATTGCATAATATAAGATGCTGGTTCATATAAACTTGCAGGGGAATTTTTAGGAAGTTGCTCCTTCATATAGCTTAAAAAAGCCGTTTGATATTGTGTAAGCACAGTTCTCTTTTTTTACAAAAATAACCTTTTTTATTGCTTTATTTTATAAAACAAAATACTTTGGAAACTTTTTTGGTTTTTATAGTTTCCGTTGCTATCTTTGCATCGAATTTGTGAATTCGAAAAAATGAAAAGTACCATCATCGAAAAAGCAACTAAGCTTTTTCTTCAATTAGGGTTCAAAAGCGTAACCATGGATGACCTTGCGGTTTCTTTGGGAATCTCAAAGAAGACCTTATACATTCATTTCGAAAACAAGCATCAGCTGGTCAAAGAAGTTGCTTCCTCTATTTTTGAAAAGGTTACCAGCGACATTATCAAGATAAAAGAAGGGACTTCCAACCCAATAGAGGAGCTCCATTGCGTAAAGATGGAGACCATGAAGTATTTGGGAAGTGAAAAAACTTCGCCAAACTATCAGTTACAAAAATATTATCCAAAAATATACGAAGACCTTAAAGCTAAAGAATATCAATACTTGGGCAAAATGGTTAAAAGCAGTCTCCAAAATGGAATCGACTCGGGCTTGTTCCGAACTGAAATTGATGTTGAATTTGTTTCTCGTTTGTATTTAAACGGAATGCGAGGTATACGGGACATCGAAATATTCCCCATTGAGCAATTTAAAATAGAACACCTTTTCGAAAACTATTTAGACTATCACCTAAGAGCCATTGTTACGCCCAATGGAATGAAATCATTAAATCTCTTCAAATCAACTACCAAATAATTATGAAAAAAATACTTTTCTTTCTTTTTCTGAGTTGGAATATCAACGGGCTAATTGCACAAGACGAACCTAAGGCTGTATCGCTAGAGGAAGCGATTGAGTGGGGAATGATCCACAACCGTACCATGCAACGAGCCGATATGGAACTCAAAAAAGCACAAAAACAAAAATGGGAAACACTATCGATAGGATTCCCTCAAATAACGGCCAATCTAAACTACCAAAATAACATTGAGCGACCCGTGTCGTTGATCCCTGCTCAATTGTTTGGTGGCCCTGTTGGGGAATTTTCAGAGATTACTTTTGGGACAGAGCAAACTGCCATGGGTATGATCGAATTAAAACAACTCTTATTCGACGGAACCTATGTTGTCGGAGTTCAAGGAATCAAACACTTTTTGGCCATTGCTGATAACGTTCAGGAAAAAACACAACTAGAGATTCAACAGGTCATCGTGGATGCATACCTCGGTGCAATTGCAGCTCGAGCTAATGTTATGATTTTAGAAGAGAATATCAGTACGCTTACTAAGAATGTTGAAGAAGTGTCCCAACTTTTTGACTCTGGTTTTGAAGAAGAAGAAAGTGTAGAACAATTGCAGCTCACCCTTAGCTCGCTAAACAATCAATTGGATTACGCCAAGAATATGGCAGAATTGTCTCACAATGTGGTAAAACTATTGTTGGGCATCTCGTTGGATAGTCCACTGGAGCTAACCGATGAGCTCGAAGGTTTGGTTCTCAAAAACCTCAACATGGAAGAAGAAGATCCGGGCTATGCTAACAACATTGATTTGCGTATCGCAGAAAAACAAATCACTACAGAAGAGCTCTTTTATCGTCTCGAAAAAGCGAAATCACTTCCAAGTCTTACGGCTTTTGTAAATGGTGCTTATATGGGAAATAACGATAGTTTTGGCTTTACGGATAAAGATCAAAAATGGTTTGGTTCTGCTGCCTTT
Source organism: Candidatus Arcticimaribacter sp. (assembly GCA_965655585.1). Lineage (GTDB taxonomy): Bacteria > Bacteroidota > Bacteroidia > Flavobacteriales > Flavobacteriaceae > Arcticimaribacter. The sequence continues at coordinate 5,746 of CBFHHG010000076.1, forward strand.
GGCGTGCGAGTCAAAATTCCTATTTTTAGTTCATTTGGACGAACCGCAAGTGCCCAAAAAGCCAAAATTACCCTAGAACAAGCAAAAACAGCTTTTGACGAAGCACGGAGTAAGGTTTACTATGAATATGAACAGGCTAAAAATAATTACCGATTAGCCATCAAAAAACACTTCAATACCAGAGATCAACTGGATCTTGCTAAACGCATAGAACAAAAAAATAAAACAAAATTTTTCGAGGGTTTGGCCAGTAGTTTTGAACTGCGCCAAGCACAAATACAGCTCTACACCATTCAACAAAGTTTTATCCAATCCATGCAAGCAGTTGTTTCCCAGAAAACAGCACTTGACATCATCATAAACAACAATCCTCAATAAAACATATCATGAAAAAATTCATTGCACTCCTCAGCCTTGTAAGTTTTATCCAATGTGGGTCTTCAGACAAGAAAAATGTTTCCGAGATTATCGCAACGGGAACTCTAGAAGAAATCCAACTGCAAAAAACGGCACACGTAAAAACCATCAATCAGCTTGAAAAAGAGTTGGAACAACTCAATGCATCTTTACAGTCAAAAGATAAAACTCAGAAATTTGTTCTTGTTGAGTCTGTCGAATTAAAGGAAGAGTTTTACCGACATTCGGTTTCTTTCCAAGGTTCAATTGAAACAGACAAGAATATTCTGATTTATCCAGAAATTCCCGGCTTACTCAAAAAAATTCATGTAACTGAAGGACAAAAAGTAACCCAAGGTACCCTCCTTGCTGAAATTTCTGATGGTGGGTTACGCGATCAACTAGAGCAACTCAAACTTCAACTGAAACTCGCTAAAACAACCTTCGAGAGACAGCAACGTCTTTGGGAGCAAAAAATTGGTTCTGAAATTCAATTTTTACAAGCGAAAACCAACTACCTCAGCATCGAAAAAAGTGTTTCTCAGATGAAGGATCAGGTTGCAAAAACAAAAATTATAGCACCATTTGACGGAGTCATCGATCATATTGTTGCCGATCGAGGCAGTAATCTTGCTCCTGGAATGACACCAATCATCAGAATCATCAATTTAGATCAGATGAAGGTTGCAGCAGAAATTCCAGAAATACACCTTCCAAACATCCACACCAATACCAGTGCTGTAGTATCCGTTCCTGTTTTAGGAGCGCAATATGAGGAGCATGTCAGTGCTGTTGGAAATTTCATCAACCCAAATAACCGCTCTTTTCGAGTTGAGATTTCTTTAGACAATAAAGATCAGATCCTAAAACCGAACATGACCGCACTAATCGAAGTAAACGACTACAATAATCCGAAGGCGGTTCTTGTATCGATCAAAAATATTTTAGAAAATCAAGCAGGAGCGAGCTACGTTTATAAGCTTATTGAAGAAGATGCAGCTCAGAGCATTTACAGAGTTGAAAAAACCTTTGTCAAATTAGGGAAATCTTCAAATAATAAAGTTGAAATTTTGAGTGGCCTTCAAGCTGGAGATCGCATCGTTGAAGATGGAATTCGATTGGTTAAAGACCAACAATTAGTTAAAAATATCTAGGGCTAAAACACAACAGATCCATGAAAAAATCATCCGACTTAAAAGAATTCTCCCTCTCCTCTTGGGCCATAGACCACAGTACGGTTATCTATGTGATTATCGCTTTATTCTTTTTGCTAGGCGTATCGTCTTATATGAGTATGCCCCGTGAAAATTACCCAGAGATCAATACCAACGAGGTGTTCAT
>CBFHHG010000077.1:0-7319 GCA_965655585.1 Candidatus Arcticimaribacter sp.
GTTGAAAAGCAATTCTTCCTCACTAGTCATGCTTATGAATAATTCTTTTTGAACAACTTTGGGTTTTGGATTGGATTCCCAACCCATCCAATAAGCCAGGTCAGCGGCAGATGTTATCATGCGCGCTTTATCTGTACGAATCAGATTCAGACAACCGGCACTTTGAGGGTCGCTAATCCTGCCCGGAACCGCAAAAACATCCCTCCCGTAATGATGTGCGTGTTCTGCAGTTACCAAACTACCCCCTTTTGCTTTCGATTCTATTACTAAGGTCGCATGCGCTAAACCGGCAATAATCCGGTTTCTCTTTAGAAAATTCGATTTTTCAAAAGAAGAATTACTCCAAAATTCGGTTAGAACACCTCCCTGTCTACAAACTGATTCGACATGAATCTTGTGCTCTGTTGGGTATATCTGATTCAATCCGTGCCCCAAACAGGCAACTGTTTTTAGGCCATTGTCCAGAGCTGCTTTGTGGGCTATAATATCTATTCCCCGAGCAAAACCCGAAACAATAAGGGGGTTGTATTCAGCAAGATCTTCGATCAACTGTTTACAAAAATCAACTCCCCTAGATGTTGGATTTCGCGTGCCTACGATGCTTAGGATTCGTTCATTTTTCCAAGAAACAACTCCTTTCTGAAACAATACTAAGGGTGCATTGGCACAAAATCCTAGGGCTTTGGGATAATCTGGGGAAGGGTACAGCAATGGTGTTATTTTTTCTTTTTCCAAAAACTTTTCTTCCTCAATTACAGCAGCTAGATGGCGTTCCAATTGGTCAAATCCTTGCATGTGAAACGCACCTATTCCTTTAATTTTGAGTAAATTAATTTTATTTTCATTGAACACAGCTTGAGCGCTTCCACAATGGTCAACTAGTTTTTTTGCGGTGATGTCTCCGATACCGGGTAACAATTGCAACAATAAAGCAGCTTGAATAGACGTTAGCTTCATAGGGTTAAGAACAGATTTAGGGGTTTTTTACAAAATAAAAAAATTGTCGAAAGGGCTTTTAAATTTACTACATTTGAATATGACTATGGTACAATATATAAAAGAACTTCTATATCAATACGAATGTGTGATCATTCCCCAATTGGGTGCTTTTTTGACACAGCCTGTTGCTATCCGCATTGACCGAGAAAAGGGAATCTTTTTTCCTCCGGGTAAAGAATTGTCGTTTAACGGTTTGTTGACGCATAATGATGGTCTTTTAGCAAATTATATTGCACAACGAAAGTCCATTTCTTACGAAAATGCGCTTCAAGAAATACAACAAGAGGCAGAAAAATGGAGTAGAAAACTAAATACAGGACAGTTCGTTATTCTGAACGGTATCGGTGAGTTGCGTTTCAATTCTGGACAAAAAATAGAATTTCTACCTTACAGTAAAACAAATTTTGACACCAATTCAATTGGTTTGACCTCCTTTACAAAAAAACCCGTTTCGAAAATAAGCGAATCGAAAGCCCCACAAGTTACTTCTACAATTAAAAAAACAATTCCTATGGAAGATTCAAAAAAAGAGCCTTTAGCATTTACTCCTGAAAAGAAAAAACAACAACCAGCCTATTTAAAGTATGCAGCTGTTGGCATACTCGCAGTTGGTTTGTTAGGTGCCACTTACTTTTTTGGAAATCAATACTTGACTGACGAGCGTTTAAAATCGACTGAGATTGCTCAAGAAAAAATTAAGTCCAATGTACAAGAAGCATCCTTTGATATTGGTGAACTCGCGACATTAGAACTTAATGTTGTTTCTGAGGAAGCTGCCATTGACAATTCTCTAGAAGTCGTATCAGGTGCTTATTTCAGTGTAATTGCAGGAAGTTACCGCGAGGAGTCCAATGCCCTTAAAATGATCGATCAATTGAAGACGGATGGTTTTGATGGAGCTACCTTTGCGAAACAAAGTGCGGATGGTTTATATCGTGTTGCTTATGGACGTTTTGAGTCAAAAAAAGAAGCGATTCAATTGTATTACTTTTTAGTGAATTCATTGGAAGAAGAAGCGTGGTATCTAGCTGAATAAAGCGGCTTTTACATTCTGAAAATCCATCCTTTTGGATTAGTTGGCGTGCTGTTTTTAAAGACACTGAACTTGAGTTCTGTTTTCCCCGTTTCTGGATTGGTAAATACTTTTCCAATCGTTTCCTTGGCCTTCACTTTTTGGCCTTTAACCACATATACTTCTCCTAAGTTAGAATAGGTGGTAATGTAATTTCCGTGTTGGATCAATACCGTTGGGTTACTCCCTTTAAACCCAATAATAGACATTACCTTTCCCTCAAATACGGCACGTGCCTCTGAACTTTTAGGGGTTGCAATTGTAACTCCGTTGCTTTGAATCATTGCGGTTTTAACTACCGGATGGGGTTGTTTTCCAAAACGTTGAATTACTATACCCTGTGCAACTGGCCATGGAAGTTTTCCTTTATTGGCTGTAATATTATCCGAGATCAGTTGGTCTTCAGGGGTCAATGTAAACACCTTTGCATTTGCTTTTTTCCCTGCGGCTTTATTCGAAGCTGCTATTGCCGCTCGGATGAGGCGCTGTATTTCCTTGTTTATCTCCGCTGCCTTTTTCTGTTTCTTTTTAATTTGTGAAACAAAGCTTCTTTCCTTCTTTTTTAGGGCTTTAACGAGGGCTTGTTGGCTCGTTTGTTCTTTTCTGTACGCATCTTGGGCTTCTTTGTTTTCTTGGACTAAAACTTCTTTCTTCTGTTTTTGCGCTATTAGATCAAGATTCAATTGCTGTAAGATTTGTGTTTTTTCTGCAATAAGCTCGCCTTGTTTCTTTCTGAAACTGGTGTATTGTTTTAAGTATTGAAAACGCTTATAGGCTTGTAAAAAATTCTCGGAAGAAAATAAAAACATCATGCGGCTCTGTCCCGACTTACTCTGATAGGACTTTAAAATCATTTCAGAATAATCTTTTTTCAATGCCTCCAACTCTTTTCGCTGCCGATCGATGGTGCGTTGATTTACATTGATTTGCTGAGTCAAACGGTTTGCCTGTTCGTTCGTCACACGGATCAATCTTCTTCGAACATCGATCTTTAAGCTTAAATCTTCAACCTCTGTTAAAACTGATTTCTTCTGTTTTTCATTCGAAAAAAGCAGTTTATTGATCTGCTTAATCTCTTGTTGCAAGCGTTTACGCTGGTTTTCAAGGTTTTGTTGTCGCTCATCTTGGGCGTATAGGCTGGATCCCAACACCAAAAACCCCAAAAGGGCTACAACAACTTTAAAAGAAAACCCTCCAGTAGCAAATCTCATTATAGGCTTAATTTTTTATATCCGTTTGGAATGGTAAATGGAACGGTTAGATTTTTAGGGAAATCCGTACGAATAAAATCCAATCGGATTTGTACTAGGTTAGAACCATCAAATACAGAAATTTCAATTTCTCTAGGAAGTGTTTCGCCTTCCATTTTTTGAACTTTTGGATACTTGATACTCAAGGATTGCGACGATCCTGGAACGATAAAGCGCTGTTCTTTTAGGCGAAAGGAATTCGGATCAAAAAAGTAGGTTGGCCGAAATTGGTTGTTTTCTGTTTTAGGAACCAAAACATAATATTGTGGATGATCAATGCGATCAAACCCCACCGACGTCATATCCGTAATGGGATTGCCAAGCAGTACATTTTGTAAATCACTAAAGCTAAAAGTAGTTCCTAGTTGCTCATTTATAAAACTCAAATCACCATCGTAATAGGTTTTTTGAAATTTTTCGTAAAATCCAACCCTTGTTGGAGTAATCAATAGTTTTGCTATAGGAACTAAGATGGAGGCGCTCATCCAAAGTGCCTTGTTGGACTCCATGCGCAGGTTTAGGCTCAGCTGATGTTGTTGCTTGCCGTCCTTATATTCTGCCTTTACACGTGCTCTAAACGTTTTGATTCGAGTAGATGCTTTGTCTATTTCTTTGCCCAAAAGTTTAAGATCGACTTTTGCTATCGGTTCTTTTGTAGGCAATACGGCAACAGACTTACAGCTCCACACAAAAAAAGTAAGTAGAAGCAAAGCAAAAAGAGATCGAAGGCTTATGTTTTTTTTCATATCATTTCGGTATAATCACCCAAGCTAATTTCTGTAAACTTACCGTCAAATATAACATGATTTCCAATCATGGCTCGGTCAAGTGTAGCGTTAGAAATTGTACTGTTATTTTGAATTAAACTGTGGGTTACTGTTGCGTTCTCAATAACCGTTCCAGTTCCGACCGATACGCCTGGTCCTAGCGTTACATTTTTAAGTCGAACATTGGGGCCAATATAACAGGGTGGAATTACAGTTGTATTATCGAGCACCGCAGAAGGGTCAATCATTTCATTTCCTTCAGCTTCTAAAAACCCAAGCATTTTTGAGTTTGTTTCTAAGGTGATTTGTTTATTGCCACAATCCATCCATTCGTCTACTTCTCCGGGTAAAAACAAATCCCCGGCTGACATAAGACGTTTGATTCCATCGTTGATTTGATACTCGCCTCCATGGGTAAGCTTTTCATCCAAAACGGTTTGTAAGGCAGCTTTAAGTTTTTCTATTGCTTTAAAATAATATATCCCAATAACAGCAAGATCCGAAACAAATTTTTTGGGTTTTTCGACCAGTTCGGTGATTGTTCCTTTCGCATTCAATTGAACTACACCATAAGCTTCGGGTTCTGCTACTTTTTTAACCCAAATAATGCTGTCTGCTTCTGGATTTAGTTGAAACTTAGCACGAATAAGGGTGTCGGCATAAGCTACAACAGCAGGGCCTGATAAGGACGGTGCTGCACACATGATTGCGTGACCTGTTCCCAAAGGCTCTAACTGTCTATAAATCGTGCCCTGTGCTCCAATATCGGAGGCTATTTTTAAAAGTTGTGCCACAATTTCATCTCCAAAAAAGGCAGGATCTCCCAAGACAAAAGCTACTTCTTCAATGGCTTGGTTTACTACTCCTGCAATATCACGAACCAATTGTTCTACTATGGGTACCCCGGCAACGGGAACCAAGGGTTTGGGAATTGTTAATGTGTGCGGACGAAGGCGAGAGCCTCGTCCTGCCATGGGTACAATAATTTTCATTTGCTATTATTCTTTTCCAGTACTTCCAAAACCCCCGACACCGCGTTCGGTGGTGTCGAGCGTTTCTTGAAGATTCCAACGTACTTGTTCGTATTGCGCTATTACCAATTGGGCTATGCGTTCTCCAGGCTGAATTGTAAAGGGTTCGTTTGAAAGGTTAACTAAAATGACCCCAACCTCGCCACGGTAGTCGGCATCGATCGTTCCTGGAGCATTGAGTACACTGAGTCCATGCTTAGCTGCCAAACCACTCCTAGGGCGTACCTGGGCTTCATATCCTTCGGGCAAAGCCATTTTGAGACCCGTACCAATAATGTTCCGTTCTAAAGGAGCTAGTGTAATTGGGTTTGCTAGGTTTGCACGTAGGTCTACTCCTGCAGAATTGACTGTTGCAAAACTCGGGAGATCAAAGGGGCTTTCATTGATTATAGGTACTGTGATCATCTTTCTTTTTTATACTCAATAAAAATACAAAAAAGCTAAGCATTAATTGAAGTGACTGTATAAAGAAAATGTTTGGTGTTCAAAACAGGAAACCCTATGCATATAAAGATGCATAGGGCTCTAGAGGTTATGAGGAGTTGCCTAAGGTTGGTCTTTCTTCTTTCCTTTAATTTCAATGGCACCATGAGCGCCATCAGCGCCATATTTTTCGATCGCGTCCTTGGCTTTTAAAACAGTTATGCTTTCGATTTCATCTCCGCTTAGGTCTTCAATCGTATCAATCTCAATGCCGTCCTTGATAATTATGGGATCAGCAGCATCCTCTGTTTTAAAAACAAAGACATTTTTGTCATTCGCTTGTTTTCCTCCCCTAATAATTTTGATTTTACCCATATTTTTTTGCTTCGTTTTATCTTTGGGATTACCCTTATCCTCGAGAAATTCGTTGATAACAATTGAATTCGATAGGATAGAATCGAGATTAATTTCTAACGTTTCTGCCAGGCTTTCGATGTCAAGATCTTTGAATTTTAATTGTAAAGAATCGCCCATTTTTGCTAAAGTAGTTGCCAAGTCTTCAAAGTCAAAATCAAGATCGATTGTACCTTTCAGGTCCATGCCTTCTATTAGGGATTCCCAATCGTTGTCCCCATCTATATGAATGGTTGTGGTATGAACATCTTCATCGTCTCCGTCCACTACAATATTGGTTTTTACTTTGACATTCGCTTTTGGCGCCTTGGGCGCTTTAGGGGCTTTGGGGTGTTTTACTATTTTATGTTTCTTGCTTATTTTATGGGGTGCAGGAGGAGCGGGAGGCACAGGTGCATTGCCCTGAAAGTCAACTCGAATTATATCATCTCCGTCAAGCTCAACACGGAGGTTAAACGGACTTATAGGCTCGGTTCCGTTGACAGCGTATTGACCTTTTGATCCTGTTGCGTTTTCATAGCTTGCTTTGATGCTTATAATCTCACCTGCTTGATTCCGTTTGATGCGTTTAAAGGCTAATTCAATTCCCTTTTCTTTAAAAAATTGAACCTTTTTTTCTAGCGAGGCGTCGGTAGTGTTTTCATTGATTTCTGCAACAATAACATTGGTTTTCTGTTCAATCTTTCTTTGTTTTACTTGGGCTATGGTTTGGGTGTTGAAAGCGAAAACAAACAGGACTGTAAGAGGTACGATGGGAAGGATTTTCCAAAGGCTTTTTGATGTGGATTTTTTCTTGTTTAACATAAAGATTCGGTTTTTAATTAAAGAATTGTAAAAGGGGTTGATGATGGCTAGGTTTTGCCTTCCAACGGCAAGGTCTAAGAGTACGTATTGGTATTTTTTTTTGGAATAAACCGCTCGGAGCGTTGCTTCATCGGCAGCATATTCTATGTTTAGAGCTACTTCTTTTTGGTACAACCACGCAAAAGGATTGAACCACTGAACAACTAGAAATAGCTGCATCACAAGAACATCCAAACTGTGTTTTTGTTTGCAATGTTCTTTTTCATGTTTTAGTATGATGTCAAGGTCAGTTGCCGAATGAAGGTTTGGATTGTAGACAATATAATTGAAAAAGGAAAAGGGTAACACCTTTTGATCTACCTCTACGTGTGTAAAAATTCCGTCTCGATGCATGACTCCAGAGCGTATGAGGCGGCCTACAGAATACCCTTGATGGAGTAATCGAACCAACATAAGTAAGACGCCAACACAGTAGGTTTGTACAAGGGTTAGCCTCCAATCCCATAACGGAAGGTTTGTTTTTTGTGCCTTTTGATAACTAAGAGGAAGGGTATTCCAA
>CBFHHG010000078.1:0-7302 GCA_965655585.1 Candidatus Arcticimaribacter sp.
AAGGAAATAATTCACCTTGGTTTTCTGGAGCAAAACGAGACGTTTTGTCTCTACGTATTGTTGCGGTAACCAAATAACGATCTTTATAGCTGTAATTAGCAGATGCAAACACGGACACTAAGGTGTTCGAGTTTTCTTGCGTATTACCGGTATCTACTATTGGTGTCCCAGTACCTGTACTCAAAAGGTAGTAATCAGGGGTTTCAAACAAAAAATTTGCTCGTGCAACCTGATTTCCTTTAAAAAACACTTTATTGGATTCATAACCAACAAATGCATCCAAGGTGTGGTCATCTCCAAAGGTCTTACTATAATTGAGTGTATTGGTCCATACCCATTCGTATTGATTGAAGTTTTGTTCCGTTAATGTTTGAGAGCCACCTGTTTCTGCTTCTGGGGTTGCAGGTGAATACGACCGTCTGTTGAAGTAGCGGTTTTGTCCGCCAAAAGAAGATTTGAATGTTAACTCCGGTGTGATTTGGGCTTGTACAAAAATATCTCCTATCACCCGTAAAGATTTATTATAATCGTCCTTAGCTCGGATTAAAGTAGCGTAAGGTGAATTAACATTTCCTAAACCATAAGAGGTTACGTAAATTCCAGCAAAATCTCCATTATCATCCCGAAGAGGAATTAATGGGGAAGAGCGTAAAGCGGCTTGAACTTGATTTCCATTGCGCTCTTCGTCAAGGGTAACGTTGATGTGTTCCCCAACAGTCCATGTTTTGCCAATTTTATATTCAGAGTTTGCACGAATACCAGCTCTTTCGTAACCCGTTTCGATTTGTATTCCGTCTCTTTTAAGATAATTTAAAGAGAATAACGAACTTGACTTATCTGAGCCGTTTTGAACAGAAAGAGACAAATTGTGCGTTGGAGCAGCTTGAAAAATAGCACCCAACCAATCCGTTCCATTTGGATTTACAGTAGTCGGAACCGATACGTTTTGGAGAGACGAAGGTACAACAGGACTAGTTCCACTCCCATATTGTGGATGTGATGTTGCTGAACCATCGTTTGTTTTACTATCCCATATCATTTGACCATGTTGCTCAGCATTCAATAATTCCGGTAAATTTGTCGCATTGGAGATACCCGTTGATATTTCTAAAGAAACTTTGGGGCCACTTAAACCTTTACCTGTTTTAGTGGTAATGATTACAATACCATTCGTGGCACGAGAACCATAAATTGCGGCAGCACCATCCTTAAGTACATTGATCTGATCAATATCTGCAGGGTTAATACTATTCAATACAAATGCATCTCTTGTCTGTACCCCATCAATGATATACAAAGGGTCATTGTTGTTTGGAGAAGCGAAGCCTCGAATACGAACACTAGGCGCAGATCCAGGCTGTCCGTTTGTCACAACAGAAACTCCAGAAACTCTTCCCTGCAAAACTTCAGCTGTGTTGACAACAGGAACCTTTACAGCATCCGAAACATCAACCGTTGCTACGGAACCAGTCAAATTACCTCGGGTCTGTGAGCTGTATCCAGTAACAATAATTTCGTCTAATTGGCTTACAGCATCTTGGAGAGAAATTGTCAAATTATCCTGACCATTAACCGCTACCGTTTGGGTTTCAAATCCTATACTTGAGAATTCTAGGGTAGCCTGAGCATCAGCACTAATTGAGAAATTACCATCAAAATCTGAAGTTGTACCTTGAGATGTGCCGGAGATAATTATCGTAGCCCCCGGAATTGGATTTCCGTCAGCATCTGCGATGTTTCCGGTGATGGTTTGTTGAGCATGCAACAACAGGCCACAAAAAAGCAGAGCAGTTGTTACCACAAATTTGATTTTTTTCATGTGATTTGGTTTTTTGATTAAGCTTAAATATTGAAAAACTATCTCGATTTGATAAAGAAAATGAGGTATAGGAATTGAATAAACTAACGAAAACCTTTTACGTGTTTAAAGAAATTTAGTAAATAATTAATTTTTAAAACACACTAAAACAGCATATTACGCTAATAACCCCTTTTATGCATCAATAATAGCTTATGGTTTTTTTAATTGCAAAACGATTGAATTTTGTAAACAAAACACCCCGCTTCACAACTTCGGATGTTATTCTTCAAAAATATAATTGAGCCCTTCATACAGCGTTTTACCGAATTAAAATGGACCATTAGTAGGAAAAAAACGCTACTTTTAAAAAAGTTAACTAAACATTTCGTCCAAAGGCGATCACTCCTATTCTAGCAGCAATGAAAAATCAATTGATATACACCTTACTCCTATCCATTAACCTCAGTTTATTTGCTCAAATTGATCCCAAAGGAATTGATATCGTTCGAGACTCCTATGGTGTTCCTCATATCTTTGCAAAGACTGACGCAGAAGTAGCCTATGGACTTGCTTGGGCGCATGCAGAAGATGATTTTACGACCATACAGCAATCCTATTTAGCAGGAAATAACCTACTCAGTAATCATTTAGGTAAAAAAGGAATTCCGGCTGATTTCCTCGCTCAATTCATCCGTTCAGAAGAATTGGTAGAACGAGATTATGAAATTAAAACCAGTCCAGAATACAAGAAAATTTTAGAGGGATACGCTCAAGGGCTAAACCGTTATGCAACAACACACCCTGAAGAGGTATTGTCACAACAATTATTTCCAGTTACACCCAAAAGAATGATGCGCTATGCTCAACTACAATTGTTCATTTCCTCCAAAGGAGATTATTGGGTATCCAAGATCTTAGAAGATGATTTAAACTACACCCCATCTAAAGAAGATTTAAAAGGCTCAAATACCTTCGCCTTTAACAGTTCTAAAACTACAGACGGAGAAACCTATCTAGCCATTAACACACACCAGCCCTTAGACGGCCCTGTATCTTGGTATGAAGCGCATTTGTGCAGCGAAGAAGGAACCAACATCCTAGGTGCTCTATTTGCGGGAAGTCCTAGTATTCTGATAGGTGCAAACGAACATTTAGCCTGGGCACATACCGTAAATCAGCCCGACAAAATGGACGTATTCGCATTGGAAATGCACCCCAAAAAGAACAATACATATGTGGTCGATGGGGAAGAATATCCCTTGGAAACATTTAAAGCTAAATTGACTGTTAAAGTTTTAGGAATTCCAGTGAAGGTTACAAAAAAATACTACCGCAGTATATTCGGACCTACCCTTAAAAATAAATCTGGATTTTACGCAGTACGAACTCCGGCGCTGCTCGAAGTACGAGGCTTAGAACAATGGTGGCGAATGAATAAAGCAACTTCTTTTAAAGAATTTTATGATATTCTTAAAATGAAGGCATTACCGGGATATAATATCGGATATGCAGATAAAAATGACACCATTTTTTATATTTCAAATGGTCTTATTCCAAAAAGAGCTGAAGGTTATAACTGGAAAGAAGTGGTTCCTGGTAACACCAAAAAGACTTTGTGGACTGAAACCTATGCTATTGAAGATCTACCTCAAGTAATTCAACCTTCTTCAGGTTATTTTTACAACACCAACCACTCCCCTTTTAGATCAAGTGACGAAACAAATAATCCCGACGGCGATACATTCTCTTTGGATATGGGGTTTGAACGCTATGAGAATAACCGTTCTATTCGGTTAAAAGAATTGATCGATGCAGAAGACAGGGTGTCTTATGATGACTTTAAACGCATGAAATACGATCGTCAATATCCTGAAAAAATGACTTTTTCATGGATGAACATCAACGCACTTTTTGATATTGATTCGAATCAATACCCAGATATTGCGCTGCTAATTGATCGAATTCAGAACTGGGATCGCAAGGCAGATGCAACTTCTAAAGGAGCTGGATCTTTTGCTGTTTTATACCATCGTTTATATCCATACTATTCAAAGCTACCGGAACCAAAAATATTTCCGAAAACTTTTTTGATTGCAGCTTTACGTGATACAAAAACCTATATGCTAAAACATTTTAAAACAACAGAAATTTCGCTTGGAGATTATCAAAAACTGGTTCGTGGGGATAAAGAATTACCTGTATTTGGATTACCAGACGTACTAACATCAATGAGTTCGGTTCCCTATCAGGATGGAAAAGTAAAGGTTGTTAGTGGAGAATCGTATATCGAATTGGTTCGTTTTACGCCAGAAGGGACTCAGATAGAATCTTCAATTTCCTATGGAAGTTCTGACCACCCAGACTCCCCTCATTATGGAGATCAGATGGAATTGTATACACAGTTTAAAACTAAGAAAATGTCACTCAGTAAGGAAGATGCTTACGCTGATGCGAAACGCATTTATAATCCAAAGTAAACGTCATTCACCTACAAGCGCTTGTTGGTAAACCGCTACATATCGCCCTACAATCTGATTTAAATCAAATTTGCGGGCTTCCTTTTGTGCATTCTTTTTGAATTCTTCTAGAAGTGCCTCGTCTTGTAAAAGGGCTATACTCTTTTCAGCCATACCCTTCACATCGCCTACATCAAAAAGATAGCCTGTTTTTCCTTCGACATTAACCTCAGACAAGCCACCTGTATTCGTTGATATAACCGGAACTCGCATCATCATTGCCTCTAAAGCAGCTAAGCCAAAACTTTCCGTTTCCGAGGGGAGTATAAAAAGATCTGAGTAGCAAAGTACTTCAAAAACTTGATTGCTCTTTCCGATGAACTTTACAGAGTCAGCAATTCCCTGTTCTTGGCAATAGTCCATCGCAGCTTGTTTATCGGGTCCTTCGCCTACCATAATGAGCTTTGCGGGAACTTCTTTAACTATTTTTTCAAAAACACGAACGACATCAAGAATTCGTTTTACGGACCTGAAATTACTAACATGAGAGATGATTCGTTCATGAGCAGGAGCTATTACATGACGTTCACAATCTTCATTGTGGCTGGAGTGTTTATCAAAGTCTACAAAATTCGGAATTACCTTAATATCCTTCCATATATCGAACAAATCGAGGGTGTCATTCTTTAAACTCTCTGAAACGGAGGTCACACAATCCGAATGGTTGATGCTAAAGGCTACAGCGGACTTATAAAAGGGATGACTTCCAACTAAAGTAATGTCAGTCCCGTGAAGCGTGGTCACAATGGGCAAATTGATTCCTTGGTCTTGTAACATCTTTTTAGCCATATAAGCGGCGTAAGCGTGCGGAATAGCGTAATGAACATGCAAAAGTTCAATTTGGTGTAATTTCACCATATCGACCAACTTACTTGACAAAGCAAGCTCATAAGGCTGATAGTGAAAAAGGGGATAGTCAGGAACATTAACTTCGTGAAAATGTAAATTCTCACTCAAGGCTTCTAAACGAACCGGTTGCTTATAGGTTATGAAATGGATTTCGTGTCCTTGCAGAGCTAAGGCTAAACCTAACTCTGTAGCTACTACTCCACTCCCACCAAAGGTAGGATAACATACGATTGCTATTTTCAAATTTTGAGCTTTTAATTTATTATTGCCTCGTAAATATACTGTTGTATTCGGGTACGAATGTCATGTTTTAACAACAAATTATTATCCATTGACGGATAGGTTCGGTTGGATAAAAAGACATAAATCAACTCGTGCTCGGGATCGGCCCAAGCATAGGTCCCTGTAAAACCTGAATGACCAAAACTTGACTTTGGAACGCAGCCACAGGTAGACCCTCTCCCTTCTAATTGAGGCTTATCGAAACCCACACCACGTCTATTGCCTTGGTCGCAATACAAACATTGGTTGAATTGATCAAATGTGGTTGAGGAAAAATACTGTTTATCAGCATAACGCCCTTTTTGTAAAAAAAGCTGCATGAGGATTGCTACCTCGCTTGCACTAGAAAAAAGCCCTGCATGACCCCCGACTCCTCCCAACATGGCTGCGGCCATATCATGAACTTCTCCTTTCAACTCTTGATTCCGATAATAGGTGTCAATCTCAGAAGGAATAACCGTTTGATTGGGGGTATTCTTATTCGGATTGAATCCTGTTCGAACCAAACCCAAAGGCTTGTAAAAAGTATCCATAGCAAGTTTTTCAAGAGATTTTTGATAACGATCTTCCAGCAGGTCTTTCATAAAAAAATAAGGGAGATCAGAATACTTGTACTCCAAAGTGTCCCGTAAATCACTTGCTAATATTTGACTACTAATTAATTTTGAAAGATTGTTTTTACCATAAAAACGATCTGCTATGACAACCGGAAAACGCTTACTTTGTTTTTTTCTGTAAAACTTCTTATTCAGTTTAAGCGGGTTCGCTTTGAGTGTTTCTTTGTAAAACGGAATCCATGGGGTCAAACGGGCATAATGCGAAAGCATTTCTTGGATACTAATGTCGGCCTTATTGGAAGTGTTCCATTCTTCGTTTAAAGTCCCTAGTTGGGTGTCTAAAGTCAGTTTACCAAGGTCTACTTCTTTCATTACCAACGGCAGGGTCGCAAGAACTTTAGTAAGGGATGCCAAATCATAAATATCTGTATTGGCAACTGCTCTTTTTTTTTCATAGGTATGATACCCGTAGCTTTTATTGAACACCACTTTCCCATGACGTGCTACTAGAATCTGCATCCCCGGAGTCATTAGGGAATCTATTGCAATTTGTGCTAGGGTGTCAATTCGACTCAAGCGCTCCGGATTAAGTCCCACCTCCAAAGGAGTTCCTGTTCCTAATTCTGTTGGGCCTACTAGTGTAATTCCTGATCCAACAGGATAAGATGGAGCAATAGAAACGGGTAAACGACCCGATGCCTTACGTTCGCCTAAAAGAATTTCGGCGGATGCTTTTTGGGCTATTGAACTGTTTTGATAGCTGACCACCAATCCATCAAAAGCATCTAAATTTCCTATGCTGCTCAAAGCATAGGGTTTAACAAAAACATCTAGGATTATACTGTGATCTTTCGCTAGAGCGGTTAGAAGTTGACGTTCTTTTTTGGAAAAGCTAGAGGCTTTCCAAGGACTTGCATTAGATCGGTGGAATCCGATGATGATTTTTTTATATGAAGCCAGTGCTTGTATGATTTTATCGTTGGGCAAAGAAGCATCAACCGTATGAATTTTAAGTTTTTGCATCAAGCTATTCTTAAAGGTAGAACCGGTATCATCCCCTAGTTTTAGATATCCATAGGTGTGTTCATTGCTGAGCGGCAAAACTGCATGTTTATTTTGTAAAACAGTCACAGCGGCTTGCATGGCCTTAGCAATTAAATAATCATCTTCACCTGTGTTTAAATCTGCACTCAGATTTTCTTTTGAAACGGGCTTGTAATTATTTAAACCTACTAGGTACTTGGCTTTTAAAATTTTCTTTACCGACACGGCTAAACGTTCTTCGGTGAACTTCTTA
>CBFHHG010000079.1:0-7027 GCA_965655585.1 Candidatus Arcticimaribacter sp.
TGATTCAGAGCCAGAAGAACAGCTGGAAATTGAAATCAACAGTGCCAAAGAAGATTTGGTTGACACCAATCTTTCGCAACAACTTGTAGATAAATATGGATCATACGATCCAACCTTAGAGCTCAGCAAATACCTTTTTCCAACCCTAGATTTATTAAAAGATTACGGTGATGGAAGTATCACCATCAACCAAGAAGAACTTGAGGCAAACAAGAATAAAATTGTAAATACGCTTAAAAACTATAAGATTGAAATTGCTCAGATCAAAGCTAATATTGGTCCAACAGTAACCTTATACGAAATTGTTCCAGCTGCAGGAATTCGAATTTCTAAGATTAAAAATTTAGAAGACGATATTGCTTTATCCCTCTCTGCTCTAGGAATTCGAATCATTGCGCCTATTCCAGGGAAAGGAACCATCGGTATAGAAGTACCGAATCAGAAACCAAGTATTGTATCAATGCGTTCGGTCATTGCCTCCCAGAAATTTCAAAAGGCGGAGATGGAGCTACCGATTGCATTGGGGAAAACGATCAGTAATGAAACCTTTGTTGTCGATTTAGCCAAAATGCCGCACTTGCTGATGGCGGGTGCTACAGGGCAAGGAAAATCGGTTGGCCTGAATGCTGTACTTACTTCACTACTTTATAAAAAACATCCTGCCGAAGTCAAATTTGTTTTGGTTGATCCTAAAAAAGTGGAACTCAATATTTACAATAAAATTGAACGTCATTATTTGGCAAAACTCCCAGACTCGGAAGATGCAATCATTACCGACAATACCAAAGTAATTCACACCCTCAACTCCCTTTGTATTGAAATGGATAACCGGTATGAGTTGCTCAAAAATGGAATGTGTCGAAACTTAAAAGAATACAACACCAAATTTAAGGCTCGAAAACTAAACCCAGATGATGGGCATTGTTTCTTGCCTTATATTGTTTTAGTAGTTGATGAATTTGCAGATTTGATCATGACAGCTGGAAAGGAAGTAGAAACTCCTATTGCACGTCTAGCCCAACTGGCTCGTGCCATTGGAATCCATTTAATTATTGCAACACAACGTCCCTCAGTAAATGTAATTACAGGGATTATAAAAGCGAATTTCCCTGCTCGAATTGCCTTTCGAGTAACTTCCAAAATAGATTCAAGAACTATATTGGATAACGGTGGAGCAGATCAATTGATTGGACGTGGTGATATGCTTTACACTCAAGGAAATGACTTAACACGCATTCAGTGCGCCTTTGTAGATACTCCAGAAGTCGAGAAAGTTGTGGAATACATTGGCTCACAAAAAGCCTACGCAGAAGCACATTTATTACCCGAATTTGTTGGAGAAGAATCTACAGCTACTGATATAGACATAAACGATCGAGATGCACTGTTTCGAGAAGCAGCAGAAGTTATTGTTACTGCGCAACAGGGTTCAGCATCACTTTTACAACGTAAATTAAAATTAGGATATAACCGTGCCGGTAGAATTGTAGACCAAATGGAAGCTGCAGGAATCGTGGGTCCATTTGAAGGAAGTAAAGCCAGACAAGTTCTTATTCCTGATCTTACTTCTTTGGAACAGTTATTGAATAATGAATAATAAAAAATACCAGCCCATGCGTTTAATGTGCCTCTTATTGGTTTCCTCTACCCTACTGTTTGCTCAAGGTCCAGAACAAGCAAAATACTTATTGAATCAGGTATCTACAGAAATAAAGAAACAAAAAAACCTTCGTTTCGAATTTCAATACGTACTACAAAATAAAGAAGAGGATATTCGTCAGGAAACCGAAGGAAAAGTAACCCTAGCAGGGGATCAATACAAATTAGAATTTCTAGAAGTTATTCAGCTTTTTGATGGAGACAAAATTTATACCATAGTCCCTGAAAACGAAGAAATAACGATTAGTGCTCCCGAAGAAAGTGAAGCCATAAGTGTAAATCCATCCCAGCTCCTAAATTTCTATGAAGAGGGCTATGGCTATGAATGGGACATTAGCCAAAAAGTAATGGGGCGCAACATTCAATTTATAAAACTCATCCCAACAGAAGAAAATGTAGACGTTCAATACCTTTTACTGGGAATTGACACCGCTAATAACTCCATTTACAAGTTAATCGAGATTGGAAACAACAAAACATCGACTACCCTCACCCTTAAGAATCAAGAGGAAAACATTAGCCTTCCCCCAGATTTTTTCGAATTCAATAGTGCAGCATATCCAAACTACTACATCAACAACTAGATGATGAAAATTCTAGATCGCTACATCCTATTCTCCTACATTCAGCGCTTGTTAAGTGTCTTTGTGATTTTGATGTTGATCTTCATCATCCAGACCATCTGGTTGTTTATCGATGACTTTGCCGGCAAAGGAATCGACTTTGGTACCATCATGAAATTCTTATTGTACTACTCCCCAAAGCTAGTCCCTCTAGTGCTTCCCTTATCGGTTCTTCTTGCCTCTATTATGACCTATGGAACCTTTGCAGAAAATTATGAATTTGCAGCGATGAAGTCCACCGGGATTTCCCTACAACGGGCGATGCTTGGACTAGTGGTTTTTCATTTTTTCCTGGGAATAGGAAGTTTTTATTTTTCGAACTACATCATCCCCTTTGCAGAAGTTAAATCTTTTAACCTCCGAAGAAACCTTGCAAAACTTAAGCCTGCACTAGCGATAACTGAGGGTATTTTCAATGATCTTGGGCAAATGAATATTAAAGTAGATGACAAATTTGGAAATGAAGATCGTTTTTTGAAGAATGTGCTTATACACGAAAAAATTCCAAGTCAGAGAAATAATATTGTAATTAAAGCGACATCAGGCGAATTAAAAACAGCCAAAATCGGAGACCAACTCCAACTACTTCTATTTGACGGGAACCGTTACGAAGAAATAAGTCCCAAAAAGCAAGAAGACAAAAAACGAATTCCCCATACGAGAGTTAAATTCGAACGCTATGTGATGAATATCGATTTATCTCAATTCAATAATGTTGACCTTTCAAAAGAAGATTACAAAAGTACTTTTCGAATGCAGAAGGTTGATGAACTTAAAGAGAGTATTGATTCTTTAGAAATTAAATACATAGATCAGCGGAAGTCGTTTGCAAATAATTTTGTAAAAACCAACGGAATTACAGTTTTAAAGAATGAAAATATAGACAGTATTTTTTCAGACTCTATCCTCAAGAGATTTAAAAACCCCTTAAACTTCGTGAAAGCGGATCAATTTTTTAAACACAAGCAGGCGATTTACTCAACTTCAATAAGCATCAAAGGGGTGCTTCAAAGCATCGCAGGAAAAAAGAAAAACTTTTTCATTCAGCAAAAACTAATCAACTTGCACAAGAGTTCATTTCATGACAAATACACCATGGGCTTTGGTGTCTTTTTCTTATTCTTGATTGGTGCTGCACTAGGGGCTATCATTAGGAAAGGAGGACTAGGCCTCCCCGTTGTACTCGCCATATTAATTTTCTTATCCTATCATTACATCGGTCTTTTTGGTAAAAATGCAGCTGAGGATGGGAGCATCAGCCCTTTGGTTGGTAGTTGGGTTTCTGTTCTTATCATTGGAGTGTTTGCACTATACCTAACCAAACAAGCCTCAAGCGATCGTGGACTTGCCAACTTAGATCGTATTCAAGTTCCGCTTATCCAACTCATTGAAAAAATTAAAAAAATAAAATCATTTAAGGAATTATACCGCTATGTCAAAAGATAAATTAGATACGATTACAGACGCAATTGAAGCCATTAAAAATGGTGAAATTATAATTGTAGTTGATGACGATAATCGGGAGAATGAGGGAGACTTTTTGGCAGCCGCTGAAATGATTACGCCTGAGATGATTAATTTCATGGCCACGCACGGACGGGGCTTAATCTGTGCCCCTTTAACGGAAAAACGGTGTGAGGAAATAAACTTACACCGCATGGTCGACAACAACACCGACCCAATGGAAACTGCCTTTACCGTTTCCGTAGATTTAAAAGGAAATGGGGTTACGACTGGAATCTCTGCTTCTGATAGAGCCAAAACAGTAGCAGCATTGGTGGACGACAGTACACAGGCACATCAATTATCAAGACCAGGGCACATATTTCCACTGATTGCAAAAGAAGGCGGCGTATTGCGTAGAACGGGACATACAGAGGCAGCGATTGATTTTGCTCGTCTAGCTGGAATGAAACCAGCAGGCGTGATTGTTGAAATCATGAACGAAGACGGAACTATGGCGCGTCTTCCTCAATTATTAGAAGTTGCAGAAAAATTCAATTTGAAGTTGGTGTCCATCGAAGACCTTGTTTCGTATCGTATGCAGCACGATAGTCTTATTCTTAAACGTGCGGATACAGAAATTCAAACCCGTTTTGGAGAATTTCGTCTACGTGCCTACCAGCAAACCACCAACAGTCAGGTTCATGTGGCACTTACCAAAGGGAGCTGGGATGAAAATGATGCGGTACTCACTCGAATCAATTCTTCCCAAATAAGCAATGATATTCTGAGTATGCTTTCGGGATCAAACGATGGGAAAAATCATTTGCAATCCTATTTAGATGATATTTTTGGTTTGATCAATTCCGAAGGAAAAGGAGCTGTTCTCTTCATCAATCAGTCCCAACAATCTGAGAATTTACTCGCTCGAATTAAAGAGCTGACTGAACTGCAACTTCAAGGAGAAATGCATAAAGTTCCCCCTATGAAGATGGATTATAAAGACTTTGGAATTGGAGCACAAATACTGCATGATTTACGCATCAGCAAACTCAAAGTTATCAGTAATTCGTCACAGGGTCCACGTGTAGGCATTACAGGTTACGGATTGGAAATCAAAGAGTATGTAAAGTATTAGTTTAAAAGAACCAAAGCTTTATCGACATCAGACTGACCATAACGACCATGGCAGTTTTGATAACACCCTCACCCCTGTCTACAGACCAACGACTGGACCACCAAGCCCCTATTGAAGTACCAATAGCCAATACAAGCCCTGTAGTCCAATCGACTGTCCCGTTGTAGGCAAAAAGAGCGAGGGCACCACAAGTGTAAATAAAAACCAAGGACACTTTAGTCGCATTGGTTTTAATAAGCGACAAACGGTTGACATTATTCAAAAAAAGGATGATGACAAAACCAATTCCTGCGTTTATGAATCCGCCGTAGATTCCAATAAAAAAGAATCCAACAACAGCATAAAACAAATACTTTCCCGTTAAACGTTCCGGAAGCTGTAAAGAACTAACCTTGGGCTTGAAAACAATGATTGCAACCACCAGGATCATGATGACAGCTAACACCTTATTGAATGTTTCCCCCTTAATATCTACAGCTATTTGTGCCCCAATTAGAGAACCAATTAGAGCGGCAATACCCAAGTAAATATTAAACGGAAAATTGGAAACCCCTTTCGAACGATATCCCGCTGTTCCGATCAAGGCTTGGAAGGCAATTCCAATTCGATTCGTAGCATTTGCGACATTGGGCGGTAGCCCCATAAAAATAAGAACAGGAAGTGTCAATAGGGAGCCCCCACCAGCCAAGGTATTGATCACGCCGGCCATCATTCCAACCAGAATTAGGAGCCCATATTGAAGTAAATCATTCATAGTCAAGTTTTAAATGAAGATATCCATTTTAGGATTAAAAAAAGATCAATTTATCGAATTAAAAGATTTTTTTAGTTGGAAAAGGAATGTATATTTGCAACCGCATAGGAGAAATGGCAGAGTGGTCGAATGCGGCAGTCTTGAAAACTGTTGAGGGTCACACCTCCGGGGGTTCGAATCCCTCTTTCTCCGCTCTACTAGCTCGTAAGCTTAATGTTTACGGGCTTTTTTATTTCCGGTTGCCTGAGCGGTTGCCTAAAGTGCTGATAAACTACCTCATAAAGACTATACCAATATATAACAATTTCTTTATTCGTATCTTAGTATCCTAATGTTTATAGGCCCTTAACGCCCATTTTTATCAACAATTTGATGCAATTCTAGAGGATTGCCTTAACCCTGTCTATGGCATAAACGAAACAACATGAAAGTAAATAAAGCCTACGGAGACTTCATCGGACAACTACCTTGGAACATCTTTACAACTCTTCGATCTCCATACAAGATCAACACCATGACACCAAGAAGATGGTTTAAAAAGTTGATGACGACGTCGAATAAGGTAGTCTCTGTTTTTTATTCAGTAGAGAAAGATAAAGGAGATCCAAAGAGCAGTCATGTACATGCATTGATTAATGCTACTACAGACCTATCCTATGAAGAGTTTAGGGGTGGATTAGGTCGTGTTGCTGTGGGAGATTATGATCTTATTAAAGACCCTAAAGAGGTAGCCAATTATGTAACGAAGTATTTCGGTGTATACGATGTTGACTATGACATTCTTTTTAAAGAAGATAAGACCTGAAGGGAAGTACAGAAAACACTAAAACTTCATCCATATTACTCACACAATAAAGGGGGCCTGGTTTCTATTAAGTGGTTTTTCTTTTTAGAAGTATTTCTCTAGAATAGTATATAATCGAAAGGCCTTATGTCTGCGCGTATTTTGCAGGGTAGGCATCAATTGAAATTCACTGCAAACCATTGGCATAACAATCATCAATAGAGATAAATGTTATACTATATTAAGGATGCTTTATTAGAGCAATCAAAAGTAAAAGAAGGTATTATTCTATACCTAAGTAAAAGTTCTTTACGATTTTAACCTAACAAATAAAAAAATGGGATAATAACATTCATATCAACACATTATACTCAACTTAATCTAAGAGAATTGCACTTCCTACTACTTCATCTTGGGCCCATATTGGCGAATGTTCAACTTATCCTCAGATTCAAATTGTGAGAAATTCTCTAAAAATAATTTAGCTAATGTATCCCTGCTTTTAAGGTAAGTGATTTTATCCTCCCAAAACGTAGATGGATTCAATATTTCAGAAGGGACGTTATTACAAGCTTTGGGCATTTGTAAATTAAAAACTTCAAGGGTTTGATACGCTTCATTGGCCA
>CBFHHG010000080.1:0-7012 GCA_965655585.1 Candidatus Arcticimaribacter sp.
TGATTCAATGGTCGAAGCATAGGCATCCGATGCAGGAGTTTGTGCAAACCCTATGCTGACACATAGGAGAAATGCTAGTAGATTAATTTTTTTCATGGTATCAATTGGTTATTGGTTTTAAAATTAAGTCAGCAATGCCGTTCCACAAAGCAATCCTATGGTTTAGGGCAGTTTTGGAAGCTACAAGGGCCTCTTCCCATTTTACAGGATCATCTCCACATAGTTCTTGAATCATCTTCAATGCCATGGGTCCGTGTTCTCCGGAATCGACTTCTATATGTCGTTCAAGGTAATAAATCAAATGACTTAAATCAAGATCCGAATCGTTATTAATATTTTTGATCATTTCAATGAACATGTCAGGAATTAAATCTTCTCTACCAAAAGTAAAAACAGCAGCAACAACATGAGTTTTATTGGATTCAATTACTTCGAAGGTGAATTTTAAAAATTCTTTAATGTAGCTTGGAAGTTCTGCTGATGCGATGTGTTGCTGAATGGATGACGATTCTGGAAGCGTACTCAAAAAATGGTTCATTGCGCTGGTCGATGCACCAACTTGTTCCATGGACTCGAGATACATTTCAAAATGACTCATAGGGACACCATCTTTATTGATATCCGTTTCCTCGCCCCATACAATTTCATTGATCAGTCGTCCTGCAGAAGGGAGGGAATGCGGGACCCAAGGTAGGGTAGTTGTTGTAAGATCTACTTGTAGTTTTTTGACTAAAGACATAAAATCCCAAACGGCGTATACATGGTGCTCCATAAAGACCTGAAGGTCTTCTTGGCTTTTCATCATTTTGTATAAAGGATGGTTGATTAACTGTACCTTTAGAGTCTCAATTTCATTTTCAATTCGGTTGATCATTTTGCTCTTTTATAATTATGAGCAAAGATAGTTGTAATCCTTTTATTGGGAAAAATTATCGAACTTTGAATTCAATTATTATGGAAGAAATTTTTTCTTTTTTATTGGCATCCCTATTGCTGACCCTCGCGCCAGGGCCAGACATTCTTTTGGTACTTAGCGAAAGTTTAACCAAAGGGTCAAAGTCAGCCTTGATGTTAGCCGCAGGACTGGTTTGTGGTTTACCCTTTCACACCTTGGTTCTTGTTTTGGGCTGGGGCCAGTTTATTGCTTTATATCCCAATTTGATTGTTCTACTTAAAATTTGTGGAGCTCTCTATTTTCTGTACCTCGCGATTCAAACATTCAGAAATTTAAAAATAGAAGTCCATCAAGCCCCTTTAATCGAAAAAAAACCTTTTTCTGTTTTTAAAAAAGGACTTTTAATGAATTTGTTAAACCCTAAAGTCAGCTTGTTCTTTTGGCTTTTCTTTCCTGGTTTTTTATTTCACGAGACACTTGCTCACCGTACTCAATACGCAATTTTAGGGGGGCTGTTTCTACTCCAAGCTGTTGTAGTTTTTACATTCGTTTCCATAGCAGCCGCTACGCTTATTGCTCCAATAGTACGTAATTCTAAAACAATATATTGGATGAATTTAGGCCAAGGAATCCTTTTGATAGGCATTGCGATTTACCTTCTATTCTAGACAAAAACGTATCTTTATCCAATGAAAAGCCCAGTTCTTATTGAATGTCCCCGAGATGCTATGCAAGGGATTAAAAAGTGGATACCTACTGAGGCAAAAATCAAATATGTACAAGCCCTTTTGGCAGTTGGTTTTGACGTTATCGATGTTGGTAGTTTTGTGTCTCCTAAAGCAATTCCTCAAATGCGAGATACCGCTGAGGTGCTTCGCAATATTGATACAGCAAAAAGTAAATCAGAATTATTAGTTATTGTTGCTAACCTTAGAGGAGCTCTGGAAGCCGTTAAATTCAAGTCAATATCATATATAGGTTTTCCACTTTCAGTTTCAGAAAACTTTCAAATGCGTAATACCCATAAAACACAAGAAGAGGCACTTGGGTTGTTGGATGAATTGCTAAAGCTTTGTAGGGGTTCTGGAAAAAAGCTGGTGGTTTATTTATCCATGGGCTTTGGAAATCCATACGGAGATCCGTGGTCGGTTCCCATTGTAATGAATTGGATTGATCTTTTGGTTGCGAAAGGAGTACAAACTATTTCACTTTCCGATACCGTAGGAACTGCAAAAACTGACGACATAAGCCACATCTTTAAAGCTTCGATTCAACAGTACCCAGCAATTGAAATCGGTGCTCATTTTCATACCCAGCCCCAGAACGCATTTCTAAAAATTAAGGCAGCTCACGACGCCGGATGCATTCGATTTGACGGTGCAATAAAAGGATTCGGTGGTTGTCCTATGGCAGCCGACGATTTGACAGGGAACTTACCTACAGAAAAATTAATTTCGTTCTTCAATCAGCAGCAAACCCCCTTAAATATCAATCCAATTCAATTTGAATACGCTTATAATCAAGCGCTTGATATCTTTATTTAAATTTAATCTAAATAAGCTTTGTGAATTGTTCTCGGCATTATATATTTGCATTATTATTCTTAATGAATCTAAATAAACTCAATGAGAGCCTTTTTTTTAACGCTAATAACTTTAGTTTTTTCGTTTGGTTTTGCACAACAAACACAGCCTCAGAATATACAACAAGATAGTATTTCTAATACTCCGATTCAGATTAACGGTTATCAAAGAATCATGTCCAATCTAAATGCAATTCCTCAGGGGGTTACTCTGGGAGGTTATGGCGAAATTTTGTACAATCAACCCGATAATGCAAATGGAGAATTAGATGTACAGCGATTGGTGCTTTTATTTGGTTATAAATTTGACGAACGTGTTCAGTTCATCACAGAAATTGAATTTGAGCACGTAAAAGAAGTGTATGTAGAACAAGCTTTTATTAATTACAACCTTACCGAAGGGCTAAACCTTAGAGCAGGATTAATGCTTGTACCTATGGGAATTATAAGTGAATTTCATGAGCCAACAACCTTCAATGGTGTTGAACGCCCAAGTCTTGATAATGCAGTTGTACCGACGACTTGGAGAGAGATTGGGATTGGAGCTTCGGGTCGATGGGATGCGTTGGCTTTGCGTTATCAAGCTTATATTTTCAATGGATTTTTGTCACATGATGGAACTGAAGGTAAATTAAAAGGAAGTAATGGTCTAAGAAGTGGTCGCCAAAAAGGAGCAGAGTCTACTGTGGATCAATTTAATTTTTCTTCAAAAGTTGATTACTACGGGATTCCAGGGCTCCGTCTTGGGCTTTCAGGATATTTTGGGAGAACACAAGCTGCAGACGTTCAAGCAGATATTCTTGGAAGTACGGTAGGGATTTCAATGATTGGGCTAGATGCTCGTTATCGATTTAGAAAGTTTTCTGCACGAGGTCAATACATTCATGCAAAGCTTGCGGATTCAGATCAATACAACAGCTTAACAGGCAAGGATCTTGGAGAAGAAATTTCTGGATATTATCTTGAAGTTGCTTATAATTTACTCCCTTCTTCAAATGTACAGCGTTTAGATGGCTTCGTCCGTTATGAAGACTACAATACACACGCAGCTACAGCAGGTACTTTGGCTCAAAATCCAGCCTTTCACAGAAAAGAATGGACTACGGGATTATCCTATCATTTATCTCCTGGATCTGTTTTTAAAGTGGATTATCAATCGAAATCAACCGGCCTGTCGGGCTCCACATATGGACAATTCAATATGGGAGTTGGCGTCTGGTTTTAAAGTCTATTTAAAATTAATCTAAATAAAATTGTTCCTTAGAAAGAACTAAAATATATTTGCACTCATGATTCGTTTTCTTTCATTTTTAAGTATATCCGTTACTCTTTTAATGAGTGCTTCGCACTTGCCTCATAGCTATGCTGTTTCCAAAAGAATTCAGAAAAAAGTACAGAAAGAAATCAAGAATGTTTTTAAAGTTGAAGCTTTTAAATTAGAAGAAAATCCTTTTCAAATTCCAGCCAATAATTTCCTACAAGCCAGTTCCTTTCAAGAGATACACGTACAAGGTGTGCTCCAAGGTTATGCCTTTATTGGGACTGCTCCCAGTAAAACAGACAGTTTTGAGTACCTCGTATTACTCGATAAAGATCTTGTAATTTTAAAAGCCAAAGTATTGATTTATCGAGAGGATTATGGAGGAGAAATTGGAAGTAAACGTTGGTTATCTCAGTTCATATCGAAGAATAGGGATTCTATCCTGGGTTATGGAAAAGAAATAACGGCAATTTCTGGAGCTACGATTTCTGTTAAATCAATGACAGCATCCATCAACCATTTCCTGTATTCCTTAAAAGAATTTAATCAAGAAACCTCCTCATAAATGGCGTTTCCAAACTATATTGCAACACTTCCAAAGCCTATCAAAATGTTTTTGTTTGCGTTTTTAGTTGCCTTATCTGTTGGTTATTTCTCAGGGCTTAATTTTGTAAGGCAAACTGAGAGCACCACTCCTCAGGGCGTTATAGAAAATTACAACGGTAATGAAGATGTACCAGAAGCAGAAACCTTGAAGTTTAAAAAAGGGAAACGAGAAATGTTGACCATCATTCACACGCACATACTGTCTATTTCCTTTATTTTTTTCATGTTGGGAATTCTTGTTTGGGGAACAGAGCAATCCATCAAATTCAAGACCTTTTTAACGATTGAACCTTTTGTTTCTGTCCTGCTTACTTTTGGTGGGATCTATATGTTGTGGCTGGGCTATTCATTCTTTTCTTATGTTGTGATTTTTTCTGGGACCTTAATGACCTTGAGTTATGTCTTAGGTGTTTTTGTTGTTTTAAAGGATATTTTCAAATAAAAGCTCAGAATAGTACTGTTTAAAGCGTATTATTCCATAATTTTGCTCGCAACTAATTTCTAAGCAGTTGCTATGATTTCAAATAATCCAAAATTTGTCGAACAAGGTCTAACCTACGATGATGTACTTCTCGTTCCGGCTTACTCAGAAGTTTTACCACGTGATGTAAAAATCAATTCAAAGTTTTCTAAAAACATCCCGCTAAACATTCCTATAGTTTCTGCTGCCATGGATACGGTAACAGAAAGCCAAATGGCAATTGCTATGGCTCGTGAGGGTGGGATTGGCGTTCTTCATAAGAACATGACTATTGCAGAACAGGCTGCCAAAGTGCGGATGGTAAAACGTTCGGAGTCTGGAATGATTTTAGATCCTGTTGTTCTCCCGCTAACGGCCCTAGTTGCTGATGCGAAAAAAAACATGACCCAGTACAAGATTGGTGGAATCCCAATAGTAGACGAACAAGGTAAATTGAGTGGGATAGTAACAAACCGTGATTTGCGTTTTGAGAAAAACGATCATCGCCCAATAACAGAGGTTATGACTTCTAAAAACCTAATTACGGTTAAGGAAGGAACTTCGTTGTCCGATGCAGAAGAGATTCTACAAAAACATAAAATAGAAAAATTACCGGTAATTGATGAGAATCGAAACTTGGTAGGTTTGATTACATTTAGAGATATTACAAAACATACCACTAAGCCCATAGCGAATAAAGATGCTTTTGGAAGACTTCGTGTTGCTGCAGCTGTTGGTGTAACTTCTGATGCAGTTGAACGAACACAAGCCCTAGTAAATGCAGGAGTTGATGCAATTGTAATTGATACTGCTCACGGGCATACAAAAGGTGTTGCTTCTGTTTTAAAAGAAGTTAAAGCTTCGTTTCCCGATCTTGATGTAGTAGTAGGAAATATAGCTACTGGAGCCGCTGCAAAATACTTAGTTGAGCTGGGAGCTGATGCCGTAAAAGTTGGTATTGGACCAGGGTCTATTTGTACGACGCGAATCATTGCAGGGGTAGGATATCCCCAATTATCAGCTGTTCTTCAAGTGGCGGAAGCGATCAAGGATAGTGGAGTACCCATTATTGCCGATGGAGGTATACGATATACCGGAGATATTCCCAAAGCAATTGCAGCTGGAGCATCTTGTGTGATGTTGGGAAGCTTACTGGCTGGTACAAAAGAATCACCAGGAGAAACCATTATTTTCGAAGGTCGAAAATTCAAATCCTATCGGGGTATGGGTTCTGTTGAAGCTATGAATAAAGGAAGTAAGGATCGCTATTTTCAAGATGTTGAAGACGACATCAAAAAATTAGTCCCGGAAGGTATTGTAGGTCGTGTGCCATACAAAGGAGAACTTGTAGAAAGTATCCATCAGTTTTTAGGAGGATTGAAAGCAGGGATGGGGTATTGTGGTACTGCTAATGTTGATGAATTAAGAGAGCAAGGAAAGTTTGTTCAACTAACGGCTTCGGGGATTAGAGAAAGTCATCCGCATAATATTCAAATCACCAAGGAAGCCCCAAACTACAGTCCATGATTTTTTATTGGGTTGAATTGAAAGTTTAATCGACTAGTTTGCGATTAACTTGTAGGTTTTAACATTGGTTTCGGTTTCAATACGCACGATGTACATATTACCGGATTCTAATGCGACAGGTTTTTTGAAATTTGCTAGGGTTTCATTCGAGAAGCGAGCAATCTCATTGCCAATGATGCTATAGATTTGAATCGATCCAGTACCCATTAAACCATCTATTTGGATTTGGCCATTGCTGTAAAATAATTTTACGATATCTTGAATTGAAATTGAGCTAGAAGAAGAAATTACCGGAGAGGAATAGCTGTACACTTTAGGAAAAGCGAGAAGTAAAATCAATAATAAAGAATACGTACTGGTTTTCATTCTTTCAATTATATGTGCAAGTTATTAATATTGTTGTTAATAAAAAAGGATTTATAAACAATTAATACACTGTTTAATAGTGATTTAATAAAGTTATTAAGAATTTTAACATAAAAAGGTGTCAAATAACACAATAAATTTATTTTTTCTCGTTGCAATCATTTAACAAATTCATGAAAAAAGTAAGCCGATTTATTCAATCCAAAGTTCAACCTCTTTTTTTATATTGGATGGGACCAATAAGCTTCCTTTTCTTTTTTGTAATTGGTTGTGATCAATTGTATAGTGAAAAACAAGATATTGTTGTAGCGCGTG
>CBFHHG010000081.1:0-6959 GCA_965655585.1 Candidatus Arcticimaribacter sp.
CACAATTACAAAAAGAAGTAGGTTTGGATCCAGCAGGCATAGCTGCTGTTCTTTTGGATCTTCAGAATTAAACTAATTGGACACAACAACCGAATTGCCGCGTACTTCCGCACGATAAAACAGCAAGGGATAAACTGTCTCAGCGTCCGCTGGAGGGTTCAGCAGTTGACCCGTTAATAGGTTGTATTGGTATTCATCACAAGAACACTCGGCTATAAAAACACTAACTTGAACTTGCGAACAACTACTAGGCACATGATTTGGACAACTCGCTTCCCAAGCCAAAAATGTATTCCCGTTGATATTATAAACTATAACCCCTTTGTGACCCAATTGAGAAATCAAAACGGATCCGCCTGGCAATTTCAAATCGTTGTATTCGGGTAAGTTCAGGTTGATTGGAAACTGAAAGGAGTATTCTGCCAAATAGGGATTCCGTTCTAGGTCAGTACTAGAACACGACAAAAAAAGGAATGGAATAAAAAGGGCACTCCAGAACTTCTTTTTTAAAAATAGGGTTAAATCACTCAATTTCTTATATTTGTAGAAGAACCCTTCCTTATGGTGGGGTTTTTTATTCGTGCTAAAATTAAGTAAAAATGAGTAAAACTTCCTACTACACCAAAGAAGGTTTAAAGAAATTAAAAGAAGAGCTCGATCAGTTGAAAGATATTGAACGCCCCAAAGCTTCTCAAGCCATAGCTGAGGCTCGAGACAAAGGTGATTTGAGTGAAAATGCTGAATACGATGCTGCCAAAGAAGCACAAGGAATGCTCGAAATGCGCATCGCCCGTATGGAAGAAAATTATGCCAATGCGCGCCTGATCGACGAGTCGCAATTGGATGTTTCTAAAGTATTGGTTTTATCTACTGTTGAATTATTGAATAAAACCAACGGGATGAAAATGACCTATACCTTGGTTGCACAAAGTGAAGCGGATTTAAAAACAGGGAAAATCTCTGTAAACTCCCCTATTGGTCAAGGTTTATTAGGAAAAAAAGTTGGAGAAATGGCTGAAATCTCTGTCCCGAGTGGAACCATACAACTCGAAATTACCAAAATCAGCAGAAACTAAATGGCCAGTATTTTTTCTAAAATCATCGCTGGGGAAATCCCCTGTTACAAAATAACGGAAGACGAGCACCACCTTGCTTTTCTAGATGTAAACCCCAATGCCAAAGGGCACACACTTTGTGTCCCTAAACAAGAGACCAACAAACTTTTCGATTTGGATGCCGCTTCTTATGCCGCCCTAATGGAATTTTCGAGAACGGTAGCCTTGGCCCTTCGGAAAGCAGTTCCCTGCAAGCGTATTGGAATGTCCGTAATTGGTCTTGAAGTTCCGCATGTACACGTACATTTAGTTCCATTAAATGCAATGGAAGACGCCACTTTTGGTAAAAAAGAACAGGTCGATGCAGAAGAAATGCTAGCCCTTGCCAAGCATATTGCTGCCAACCTATGAGTACTGTTTTATTTTTTTAATCGGATTTCAAAGGTAGTTCCTTTGCCCATTTCTGTTTTCAAAACCGCCACGCTTCCTTGGTGATAATCAACAATTATTCTACGGACCAAAGAAAGTCCCAGCCCCCAACCGCGTTGTTTGGTTGTAAAACCGGGATTAAAAATACGTTTTACATTTTTTGGAGCAATGCCCTGACCCGTATCGGATATACAAACCACAACTTCAGTTTTACGCTCCTCCAGATGGATTGTTATACTCCCCTGCCCTTTCATGGCATCGATTCCATTTTTGATTAAATTCTCTAAGGTCCAACTGTAGAGCGGCAAGTTGATCGGGATTCTGATCTCGTTCGCAGGAATGTCCCAGGTCCATAAAATCAGTTGTGAACTCCTTTTTTTTAAATACAGTATTGCTTCTTGGGTAGCCTGTACTATATCGTGAAGGTGCAATTCTGGAAGCGAGCCAACCTTGGAAAAACGTTCGGTAATGACGGATAAGCGGTCAACATCTTTTTCCATTTCGTCGACCGAAGCAGGAGCAATTTTTTGTTCTTTAAGTAAGGTAATCCAACCCATAAGCGAGCTCAAAGGAGTTCCTATTTGATGCGCAGTTTCTTTTGCCATCCCAGCCCATAATCGGTTTTGCTCAGAAACTTTGGATGTTTGAAAAAAGAAAAAGAGCACAGCAGCAAACAAGGCAATGATCAATAAAAGAGCCAAGGGATAATACTGCAGTTTTTTAAGTAATTCCGAATCCCCGTAGTAGAGGGTTTGATTGACAACGTCTTTATAGCGGATTGCGATGGGTTCATTCTCAAGCTTAAGTTCATCGAGTAAGGCATACAGTTTAAGGGAATCGGGGTCGCGTTGAGCTTCCCAAGCAATGTTTTTAAAATCTTTGATGTGCCCCGAAGCATCCACTTTAATCATTGGGGTCACTCCAATTTTTTGTAAAACATCAAAGGCTAAAATTCCGTAATCTCGACTCAAGTCCGAGTTTTCGATGAGTTCCTGCTGAGCTGTAGCCCACAGCTCCATCTTGGTCCGCTCTTCAACCTTTAGGATTTGGAAAAGGATGTTGGTGTTCCAGAGGATTAAAGCAACAATGGCAAAGACACTCAGGAGAACCCAAGGTCTAATTTTGTTTTGAGAAAAAAAGTTGCTCATGATTATAAATCTACCCTACGAAGGTAACATAAAAAGGAAAAAGGAATTCTGTTGGATTAGCTCCCTAAATTTTTATATTTTTGTGGCTAGTAAAATTTAAAAAACTTATGGAAGTAGCAGGGAAAATAAAATGGCTTGATGAAACAAAGACCTATGGCAGCAATGGATTCAGAAAACGCGAAGTAGTAGTCACTACAGAAGAGCAGTATCCACAACATATTTTAGTAGAATTTGTTCAAGACAAATGCGACTTGTTGGATTCTTTTAATGTGGGACAACCGGTAAAGATCGGGATCAACTTAAGAGGAAGAGAATGGGTCAATCCTCAGGGAGAAACCAAATACTTTAACTCAGTACAAGGATGGAGAATTGAAGGTCAAGCAGCAGCTGCAGCCCCAGAAATGCCTCCAATGCCTCCCGCTTCGTCTTTTCAGGCTACGGATGAAGCAGATCGAG
Source organism: Candidatus Arcticimaribacter sp. (assembly GCA_965655585.1). Classification (GTDB taxonomy): domain Bacteria; phylum Bacteroidota; class Bacteroidia; order Flavobacteriales; family Flavobacteriaceae; genus Arcticimaribacter. The sequence goes on from CBFHHG010000081.1 coordinate 3,089, forward strand.
CTGTAGAAGACGACCTGCCGTTCTAAAAAAGACGCCCACTTTGCCCGCAAAATGCTTCAACATTGAACCCTAGGAAGCTAGTTCCGAACTTTTATAAAAAAAGACTCGGTCTCTATTGCCAAAAAAAGAATAATGTAGTACATTTGCAGCCCTCTAATGGGGGAAATTGTACAGATAAAAAACAGATATTGTGAATACACTAAGTTACAAAACCATCTCTGCTAATAGTAATACCGTTGACAAACAATGGGTTATGGTAGACGTTGCCGGAATGCCTTTAGGAAGAATGGCCTCGGAGGTTGCCAAAATCATTCGTGGTAAAAACAAACCGAATTACACTCCTCACGTAGATTGTGGAGACAATGTTATTGTGATCAATTCAGATAAAATTGAATTATCAGGAGACAAGTGGAAACAAAAAGTATACATCCGTCACACAGGTTACCCTGGTGGACAGCGTAAATTAACTGCTGAGCAATTGTACAACAAAAGCTCAACACGTTTAGTTGAAAATGCTGTACGTGGCATGTTACCTAAAAATAAATTAGGTGCTGTGTTATTCAGAAACCTCAAAGTATTTAGCGGTTCAGAGCATACGCACGAAGGATTAAATCCAACTACAATTAAACTAAGCAAACTCAAATAATGGAGGTAATACACACAATTGGACGTCGTAAGACTTCTGTAGCTCGAATATTCTTGTCTGAAGGCAATGGATCAATGACGGTTAATAAAAAAGAGTACAAAGATTATTTCCCTACACCAGCCTTACAGTACAAAGTGGTTCAGCCTTTTGCACTTACAGGAACAGAAGGGAACTATGATGTAAAAATCACTGTAGTAGGTGGCGGATCTAACGGACAAGTAGAAGCTGTTCGTTTAGCAATCGCTCGTGCTTTGTGTAAAATTGACGAAGAAAACCGTTTAGCGCTTAAACCAGAAGGTTTATTGACACGTGATCCTCGTATGGTTGAACGTAAAAAATTCGGTCAAAAGAAAGCCCGTAAGAAATTCCAGTTCTCTAAACGTTAATATCATTTTTGCCCTTTTTTATAAAAAGGGTTCGTTCATATTTTAATCACCCGTTGCCCACTCGTGAAAACGAGATTTAGTTTAGCATCTAAATGGTGGAGGCCTTTAAAAAAAGCCACTTCACTATTGCTAACTTACGGAACGTAAACTAACAACAATGGCAAACATCGACGTAAAAGACCTGTTAAATGCAGGCGTACATTTCGGTCACTTAACCCGAAAATGGAATCCAAACATGGCTCCCTATATCTATATGGAGCGTAATGGAATCCACATCATCAACCTTTACAAAACTGCTGCAAAAATTGACGAAGCGGCAGAAGCAATGCAAAAAATCGCAGCTTCTGGACGTAAGATCTTATTTGTTGCTACAAAAAAACAAGCCAAAGACATCGTTGCAACTCATGCAGCGAGTATCAACATGCCTTACATCACCGAGCGTTGGCCCGGCGGAATGTTAACAAACTTTGTTACCATTCGTAAAGCCGTTAAGAAAATGGCTGCGATTGATCGTATGAAAAAAGACGGTACTTTCGAAACGCTTTCTAAGAAAGAAAAATTACAGGTTGATCGTTTGCGTGCAAAGTTAGAGAAAAACTTAGGCTCAATTACAGATATGACCCGCCTTCCTGCTGCATTATTCGTTGTAGACATCAAACGGGAACACATCGCCATCAAAGAAGCTCAAAAATTGAAAATTCCAATTTTTGCTATGGTCGATACAAACTCTGATCCAAGAGATGTAGACTTTGTAATCCCTGCAAATGATGATGCATCTAAATCTGTAGAAAAGATTTTAAGTCTAATAACCCAATCGGTTGCTGTTGGTCTTAAAAATCGTCAAGCTGAAAAAGATGCCGAAAACAAAGGAAAAGAAGAAGCAGCAGCAGCCAAATCTGCACCAGCTGAAGCAGCCGAACCCGTAGTTGAAACAGCTCCAGTTGTAGAAACTGTACCAGTTGTAGAAACTGTACCAGCTGCAGAAACTCCTGCTGTAGAAACTCCTGCTGCTGAAGCTCCAGCTAAAGAAGAAGGCAATGCTCCTTCAGAAGCTTAATCTAAATTGATCTTTTAATAAATTATACAGATGAAAATTACTGCATCAGAAGTAAATAAATTGCGTCAGGCCACAGGTGCTGGTATGATGGATTGTAAAAAAGCGCTTGTAGAAGCGGAAGGGGATTTCGAACTAGCTGTCGAAAACCTTAGAAAAAAAGGACAAAAAGTAGCTGCTAATCGTGCAGATCGCGATTCAGCTGAAGGTGCTGTTTTAGCAAAAGTAAATGCTGATAACACTGCTGCTGTTGTTGTTTCTGTTAACTGTGAAACCGACTTCGTTGCCAAAAACGATAGTTACCTTGCTCTTGCCAATTCAATCTTAGATGTAGCTATGAATCAAACTTCTCTAGAAGGCCTTTTAGCGGCTGACTTAGGTGGAATGACCGTAGCAGAAAAATTGATCGAACAAACTGGAGTGATTGGAGAGAAAATCGAAATCGGTGGTTTTGAACGCATCGAAGAAGCTTTTGTAGGTTACTACATTCACGCTGGTAACAGAATCGCAACAATCGTTGGTCTTTCTGCTCCCGTTGAAGGTGGTGCTGAAGCAGCTAAAAACGTTGCCATGCAAGCTGCAGCAATGAATCCAATTGCTTTAAACGAAGATGGAGTTGATGCTTCAGTTATCGAAAAAGAAATTGAGATTGCTAAAGATCAATTACGTCAAGAAGGAAAACCAGAGGCTATGCTGGATAACATCGCTAAAGGAAAAATCAAACGTTTCTTTAAAGACAATACGCTCGTTAACCAAGATTATATCAAAGACAACAAGCAAAGTGTTGCTCAGTACGTAAAATCTGTAAATGCAGATCTTACCATTACCAACTTTAAACGTCTAGCTTTAGGATAACCCTTATTTTGGATAGAGATTAACTTCTCTTAACTGTATAAAAATCCGTGCAATGCACGGATTTTTTTTGTCTTAGATTTAAAAAATTGTCGAAAAATATTTATTAAAATATATAAAAGCATATATTTGTAAATATATTATAATATATATTTATTTTACAAATCTATCTTTTCATGCGTTTCGCTATATTTTTAATCTTTTGTTGGGCCAACCTTTCTTCAGCTCAAATGGGACTCTATGGGGATCTTTATTTAGGGGAAAATAAAGTTTTGGCCATAAAGAATGAAACATTAACTTTTCTTGAGGGGATTATCAAGTCAGACAGTGATACCGCTGAAATTGTTTTTTTAGGTTCAGCACAAACGGCTGAGGCCGATGCGTTATCTCATAGTGAGGTCAAGGTGAGTATTCGCTCGCAAGAAGCATTTGTTTTCCCCTTAGGAAAACAAGATCGTTACTTGCCCTTATTATTGACTGAGGGAGATGTTGCTTCACTCAATGTGCAACTCAACATAGGTCTGCCCAATAATCAAAGTCTTGGGGCAGAGATTGATCAATTGATTCCCAGCCACTACTGGCAATTAATAGGAGATAAATTAGCAAGGGTTCAATTGAGCTGGGATGAAAATACCCAACTGGATTCTTTCTTGGAGCAAATAGAAGAACTTCTCCTTTTAGGCTTTAACGGAAATCAATGGGAAGTCATCCCTTCGGCCCTTGCTCCCTATGCCATCAACACAACCTTACCTACTTCTTTTAATAAAGGTGCCATCGTTTCTAATGATCGAATTGATTTTAGTCAATATGAAGCTTTAGCCCTAGGAAGTCACAACAGGAATACTTCATTACAAATTTCGCGAGCCATCACTCCTAATGGAGATGGGATTAATGAGGTTTGGTTTATCACAAATATAGACCGTTATCCTAACG
>CBFHHG010000082.1:0-6766 GCA_965655585.1 Candidatus Arcticimaribacter sp.
GGGCCAGCTATCGAGCTTATGGCAGAGGCTGAAGGGCTTCAGGCGCATAAAAATGCTGTAACCCTTCGCTTAAACGATTTAGAGAAATGAAAAGATCAATCAACATTGATGCGCTCACACGCCCAACAATACAAGCAATGCAAGCTTATCGTTCTGCGCGCTTAGAATATGTAGCCTCAAATCGGGAAATGATTCTTCTGGATGCAAACGAGAACCCCTTTGATACGGGATTGAATCGGTATCCCGATCCCATGCAAACAGAATTGAAAGAACGCTTGGGCAAAGTCAAGGGTGTTGATCCGTCTCATATATTCTTGGGTAATGGAAGTGATGAGCTCATCAACCTACTGCTGGTTGCCTTTTGCGAGCCCAAAGAAGACGAAATCCTATTGATTCCACCGACTTTTGGTATGTATCAGGTTTCAGCCAATTTGAATGGTGTAGCTTGTGTAGACGTTCCTTTAATTTCTGGTTTTCAGTTGAATGTCTCAGAAATACTAGCTCGAGCTACGGATCGTTCCAAGATGATATTCATTCCAACACCAAATAACCCAACAGGGAATCGCTTTCCTATGAAGGACATCAAAGCAATTGTTGCAGGTTTTCCTGGCTTGGTAGTTGTTGACGAGGCCTATGCTGAGTTTTCCCCAGGCGAAACTGCAATTGATTGGTTAGAAGATTTTCAAAATGTGGTGGTGTTACAAACCTTTTCTAAAGCCCAAGGCCTAGCAGGCGCCCGTGTAGGGATGGCTTTTGCCCACCCGGATATCATAGGTGTTTTAAATAAAATCAAAGCACCCTACAACCTTAATGTCTTGTCTCAACAGGCAGTTTTAAACCGTTTGGATGCTGCTGATGCTGTTGCAAATGAAGTTCAATTGATGCTTAAAGAGAAGGAGGTTTTAGTATATACAATACAGCAACTTAACTTCATTAAAGAAGTTTTTCCGTCGGATGCCAATTTTATTTTAATTCGGGTTGATGATAGTCAATTACGTTATAAGCAACTAATCGAAAAAGGCATTGTTGTTCGGAATCCTTCAAATCAATACGCCTGCGAAAACACACTGCGAATCTCCATTGGAACGGCACCTCAAAACAAAGCCTTGATTGCTGCCTTTAAAACGATGGATCAATAACACTATGCAAATGAAAAAAGTTCTCTTTATCGACCGCGACGGAACGCTAGCCCTTGAGCCAGAAGACTATCAGTTGGACGCACTTTCTAAATTGGAATTTTACCCGGAAGTATTTACATATTTAAGAAAAATAGTGACTGAACTGGATTATGAACTGGTTATGGTAACCAATCAAGATGGTTTAGGTACCGATTCATTTCCAGAAGACACTTTTTGGCCTACTCACAACTTTTTATTGAAAGCCTTTGAAAACGAAGGGATTATCTTTGATGAAATCTGTATCGACCGCAGTTTTCCTGCAGACAATGCTCCAACACGCAAACCAAGAACAGGCTTACTTACATCCTATCTCAATGCAGAGCAATATGACATACAACAGTCATTTGTGATTGGCGATCGGATGACGGATATCGAATTGGCCCATAACTTAAAAGCTCAAGGGATTTTCATCGCAAATGATGCAGAGCTGGGAGCAGCGGAAGTTGGTGCTTCAGATTTAAGTAAAACTCTTGTACTAACTACCAACAGCTGGAAAGAGATCTATGAATTTTTAAAGTTGAAGCAACGCATTGTAGTTCAAAAACGAACAACAAACGAAACTGATATTACACTTGAACTAAACCTCGATGGAACTGGTAAAAGCCAGATTGATACGGGAATTGTCTTTTTCGATCATATGCTGGATCAAATTGCTCGCCACGGGAATATGGATTTAAAATTGAATGTAGCAGGCGATTTAGAAGTAGACGAACACCATACCATTGAAGATACCGCTATTGTTCTTGGAGAAGCCTTTGCGCTTGGCTTAGGGAACAAACTTGGGATAGAACGCTACGGCTTTTGCTTGCCTATGGACGACTGCTTAGCTCAGGTTTCAATTGACTTTGGCGGAAGAAATTGGCTGGTTTGGGAAGCTGATTTTAAGCGTGAAATGATTGGGAAAATGCCTACTGAAATGTTTTACCATTTCTTTAAATCCTTTACCGATAGCGCCAAAGCCAATTTGAATATCAAAGCCGAAGGAACCAATGAACATCATAAAATCGAGTCTATTTTTAAGGCTTTTGCCAAAGCAATTAAGGTTGCAGTAAAGCGCGATCCCGATAAAATGATTTTACCTAGTACAAAAGGCAGCCTTTAAACCAACAATACAAATGAACGTAGTCCTTGTAAATTATGGTGCAGGAAATATTCAAAGCCTGCAATTTGCTCTAGAACGACTGGGAGTTACTGGAATCTTGAGTTCTGATGCTACTGAAGTTCTAGAAGCCGACAAAGTAATCTTTCCTGGAGTAGGCGAGGCGAGTAGTGCGCTGACCAAGCTCAAAGAATCTGGTTTGGATGTGGTACTTCCTAAGCTCAAACAACCCGTTTTGGGGATTTGCCTGGGCATGCAACTCATGTGTACCCATACCGAAGAAGGAAATACTCCCGGCTTAGGAATCTTTGATGTTGCTGTTAAGCGTTTTAACAATGATTTAAAAGTGCCACAAATGGGTTGGAATACCCTGTTAGAAACCCAGTCACCTTTGTTTGATAATCTTGACATCGAACCCTATATGTACTCCGTCCACAGCTACTATGCTGGTCTATGCAAGGATACCATAGCACAAACGAAATACGGAATAGCCTACAGTTGTGCTTTGCAAAAGGATAATTTTTATGGGGTACAATTCCATCCAGAAAAAAGCAGCAAGGCTGGAAGTCAACTGCTTTCTAATTTTTTATCCTTATGAGAATAATACCAGCCATAGATTTAATTGACGGTAAATGTGTTCGTCTATCCAAAGGGGATTACGCTACTCAGAAAATATATAATGAACATCCGCTTGAAGTTGCGAAAGCATTTGAAGCCCATGGAATTCAGTATTTGCATTTAGTTGATCTTGACGGGGCGAAGTCCAACCACATAGTAAACCATAAGGTGCTGGAGGATATAGCCTCTAAAACCAGCCTTAAAATTGACTTTGGGGGAGGTTTAAAAACGGACGAAGACTTGAAGATTGCCTTTGAAAGTGGCGCAAAACAAGTTACCGGCGGGAGCATTGCCGTCAAACAGCCAGAGGTTTTTAGCCAGTGGATTAGCACTTATGGGGCAGATAAAATCATTCTTGGAGCAGATGTAAAAGGAGAATACATTGCTACCGACGGATGGTTAGAAACCTCAGACCAATCGCTCTTTGACTTTCTGGCCCATTATCAGGCAAAAGGGATTCAATATACCATTTGTACAGACATTAGTAAAGACGGTATGTTGCAAGGACCTTCTTTTGATTTGTACAAAAAAATATTAGCAGAAACCCAAGTAAAACTGATCGCTTCAGGTGGGATTTCTCAGTTTGATGAATTGCCACGCTTAGCAGAAATGGGCTGCGAAGGAACCATTATTGGGAAAGCGATCTATGAAAATAGAATTTCTTTGACAGCATTAGAAAACTTTATCTTGCAATCATGAACGATATCATTTTAAAAGAATTTAAAGAGAATGCAGTTTTTCGACTCGAAGAAAGCCTGCGAATGATTACAATCGCTTTTTCAAAAATAACAGCGGATATGCTCTGGAAACGTCCAACAGAGAACGGCATGGCATTGGGAAATCAAATTTTGCACAGCTGTGGCAATATGACGCAGTACATCTGTACTTCCTTGGGAGAACAAAAGGATGAACGGAAACGGGACCTAGAATTTTCTACACATACGGGAGTAACTAAAGAAGAATTACTAAAACAATTAGAAATTACGATTCGAACAGCTCAAGATACCATCCGCAATGCCACTGCGCTTCAATACGAAACCATCCGCGAAGTTCAAGGCTTCAAGCTTTCTGGCGTTGGAGCCGTATTGCATGCTGTAGAGCATTTTTCTTATCATACGGGACAAATTGCTTTTTGGGTAAAACAGGTGACACAAGAGGACCTTGGCTTTTATGACGGGATCGATTTAACTCAAAACAATAAATAGTATGCTGACCAAACGCATCATTCCCTGTCTGGATATCAAAGACGGTCGCACCGTAAAAGGAGTGAATTTTGTAAACCTTCGCGATGCTGGAGACCCAGTAGAATTGGCACGACAATATGCCAAACAAAATGCTGACGAATTGGTTTTTTTAGATATTTCTGCAACCGAGCAAAAACGAAAAACACTAGCCGATTTGGTTCGTAAAGTAGCACAAGCTATTGACATACCCTTTACTGTAGGGGGCGGGATAAGTTCGGTCGAAGACGTAGCCATTCTCTTACAAAATGGAGCAGATAAGGTTTCCATCAATTCTGCTGCTGTAAAGCGACCCGAACTCATCAATGATTTAGTAGCCCAGTTTGGAAGCCAATGCATTGTAGTTGCCATGGATGCCAAGCAAATCGATAAGCAATGGAAGGTGCATTTGGTAGGTGGTAAAATTCCAACCGAAATAGACCTTTTTGATTGGGCAAACGAAGTAGCCGATCGTGGTGCTGGAGAAATTTTGTTTACCTCAATGGATCATGATGGAACCAAAGCTGGTTTTGCAAACGAAGCCTTAGCACGAATCTCTGAGGAGGTGAACATTCCAATAATAGCCTCAGGGGGAGCGGGCAATACCCAGCACTTCATTGATGCGTTTATCCGAGGCAAAGCTGATGCCGCTTTAGCAGCAAGTATTTTCCATTTTGGAGAAGTTGACTTACCCGATTTAAAACAAGAACTTAAGCAACAGCAGATCGCTGTTCGTATTTAATCAATAACCATGGAATTAGATTTTAATAAAAACACCGATGGTCTCGTACCAGCAATTATTCAAGACGCAACTACTCAAAAAGTGTAGATGTTGGGCTATATGAATGCTGAGGCATTGTCGGTAACCCAGACAACGGGAAAAGTTACATTTTATAGCAGAACAAAAAATCGCCTTTGGACCAAAGGGGAGGAGAGCGGTAATTTCTTGGAACTTGTGAGTGTAAAAGAAGATTGCGACCAAGACACCCTCTTAATTCAAGCAACCCCTAAGGGACCGACTTGCCATCAAGGCACCGATACGTGTTGGGGGGAAGAGAACCAAAGTCAATTTGGCTTTTTTTCTGCCTTAGAACAAACCATCGCCCAGCGCAAAGCCGCTGATGATGATAATAGCTATGTCGCTTCTCTCTTCCGAGAAGGCATTAATAAAATCGCTCAGAAGGTAGGCGAGGAGGCCGTAGAAACCGTGATCGAGGCTAAGGATGACAATGAGGAACTCTTCTTAAATGAAAGTGCCGACTTACTTTTTCACTATCTTATTCTTTTACAGGCCAAAGGCTACTCCCTCAAAGACATTGAAGCGACTTTAATGGCGCGTAAGAAGTAAATTAGATATTAAAACTCATTGATGTAATTATAAATATTTTGTTCTTTAGGTAGGGCTAACTTTTTTTTAAGTCTATATCGTGCTATCTGTACACTTTCAGGATTAATATTCATTAATCGAGCAATTTCTTTTGTTGATAATCCAATCTTAATATAACTCAAGTGTTTCTCTTCGTTAAGAGATAATGTGGGATGTTTTTCTCTGATTTTTGAAAAAAAAGAGGGATGCACCTCTTCAAAGTGAAGCTTAAATTCGTCCCAATTGTTATCTAAATGGTTTTGGCTATCTATTAAATAAAGTGCCTTATTAAATTCCTTACTAGCATCATTGTATTTATTTCTAAGTGTAATTAAGTGTTCTTTTAACTCATTAAGTATTGCATTATAATGCACTTTCTGTAATGTAATTGAAGAAAGTTGACGTTCCTTTTGATCTATACTATTTTTTAAAAACAATTTTTCGTCATTACTGCGATGTCTTTGTTCTTCTACCAATTTGTTTTTTAATCGGGTTCTATTGTAAAATAAGCCAATTGTTATTAATGACAGTCCTAATGCAAAATACAAGATATACTTCTGCCTTTTTTGAGTGGCATTCTCTAAGATTAAAACGTCATTCATTTGCCTCTGAAAAGCCAACTGGGTGTTTTTTTTCTCAGTTTCGTAACGGGTTTTTAGATTTTCGGAAATAGTTAAGCGCTCTTTCTTATAATAATCAAGGGTTGCTGTATGAAGACTATCAAAATATACTCTTGCCATATCATACGCTTTAGTTTCTATATAATAATTCACATAGGTATAATAGGCATCAGATAATAAATATTCGTTTTCTAATGTTTTAATTTCCCTTAAAGCTTCGTCAATTACAGTTTTGGCTTCCTCTAATCTTTTTGTTTTTATTAGCATTTCAGCTTTTGGGATTAACGTACCAGCATATAGACTTATAAAATTACCCTCTTTTAATAAAGGTATCGCCTTACTAGCTGATTGTTCTAATTTGTCATACTGTTTTGTATGTAGATATAGTGTGGATAAATTGGCATAACAAACACCTAATTCAAAAATGTCTTCTTTATCTGATGATTTTATAAAATCTATTAATTCTAAAAAGAAAGCTTCAGCTTGTTCAAAGTTTTTCAAATTTAGATAAGCGATTCCCAAATCTTTGAGAGCGAACTTGATGCCAAATGCATTATTTTTAACTTTCGCCCTTTCTAAAACCTCTTTTCCAATACCTATCGCTTTTTCTATTTGATTCTGTAAAACATAGATGTTTGCTGTATTTAATTTTGCTAAAAATTTTT
>CBFHHG010000083.1:0-6675 GCA_965655585.1 Candidatus Arcticimaribacter sp.
CTTTGACGGCGATGGACGTTTGGATATCCTTGCTGGAAATGTAGGCGAAAACTTCAAGTGGAAGCCCACAGCATCCGAACCTGTATGGTTGTACTTGGATGATTTTGACGAGAATGAACAATTGGATCCGATTATTTTTTACAACTTTTTTGACACCTATGTTCCTTTTGCCTCTTTAGACAAATTGAGTGAACAGCTGCCATTTATTAAAAAAAGATTTCAAAAATATACTGCTTTTGCAGAAGTAAATACGGTAGAGCAATTAACTGGTAAAAAACCTGAAAAGTATTTGCAAACCAAATATATTAACGAATTGCGATCTATGGTGTATTTGAATACTCCGGATGGATTTAAAGGAATTCCGTTACCGAAAGTAGTACAACAGTCTTCTATCGAAGATGTATTGGTTGATCCAGAAAAGAAAACGGTTTCTTATGTGGGTAATTATTTTGACTTTGTGGTCGAATTAGGCCCCTTAGGAGCTAACCCGGGTGGAATGTTGTCGAACTTTAATTCTGAAACTCTATCTTTTGAATCACATAAAAGTTTTAACTTGCCCAAAAGAACCTCATCAAGGGCAATACAAGTGCTTAAAAACAACCAATTCGTCATTGCCACACAAAATAGTTTTGTATTTTTAGTTACCTCCAAATGAATATGATAATGAAGAAAAATTATTTTTTAAAGCTGATTTTAGTGAGTATCCTACTGGCTTCATGTACTCAAGATCAATCGTATAAAGAAAAAATAAAAGATCCAGAACTGGTTCAGGCGAATGTTAAGAACCTAACCGATATCATTGTTTATGATATTTTTTCACCTCCAGTAGCGAGTCGTGTATATTTATATCCCGCGATAGCTGCTTACCAAGCTATGCAGTTGGCAAATGAAGAAACCTATGCTTCTTTAAGTGGCCAAGTAAAAGGACTAGAACCGTTGACTAAGCCAACGAATGAAAATGTAAATTACAACATCGCCTCCCTTCATGCGTTCAACGAAGTAGGGAAAGCGTTGATTTTCTCGGAAGACAAGATGCTTGTGTTTCAAGAGAACTTAGATAAGCAATTAAAGGATAAAGGGGTACCCCGATCAGTACTTAAGGCTTCTAAGAATTTTGGAGCCGAGGTTGCATCACATATTTTAGCTTGGGCTAAGGGTGATTTATACAATCAAACTCGAACCTTTCCAAAATATACCATACAAGAAGAAGAACGTTACTGGAAGCCAACACCCCCCGACTATATGGATGGTATTGAGCCCCATTGGAAGCAAATCAGAACCATGGCCTTAGATTCTTCCAATCAATTTCAGCCCAAACCGCCTTTGGCTTTTGATTTAACCGAAGGAAGTCCGTTTCAAATCCAATTGAAGGAAGTCTATGAAATTGGTAAAAATATTACTGATGAGCAATTAGAAATTGCTCAATTTTGGGATTGCAACCCCTATGTAACGCATCATCGAGGGCATGCGATGTTTGCCACGAAAAAAATAACGCCCGGAGGACATTGGATTGGAATTACTTCCATTGCTACACGAAAAGCTAAAAGTGATTTTCAAGCAACCACAAATGCTTTTGCCAATGTAACCATTGCACTCTTTGATGCTTTTATTAGCTGTTGGGATGAAAAGTGGAATACGCTCGTTGTTCGCCCTGAAACGTTGATCAATAAACATTACGATGAAGAGTGGTTACCTATTTTACAAACCCCACCTTTTCCAGAATACACAAGCGGTCACTCGGTTATTTCGAGAGCAGCAGCAATTACATTAACAGACTTATTTGGCGATAATTTCGCTTTTGATGATACTACGGAAATAGAATATGGTTTGCCTGTTCGTTCTTATGAATCTTTTATGGAGGCTTCTGAAGAAGCTGCGGTATCAAGACTTTACGGAGGTATACATTATATGATGGCAATAGAAGAGGGCGTAGCCCAGGGACAGGAAGTTGGAGAGCATATTGTACAGAGAATTCAGACTTTCATAGGGGGGGATAAAGAACTTGCTCTTAAATAAATTTCTATGCAAAAAAAACAACTTTCCTTTTGGCAAATCCTAACCATGAACTTTGGCTTTTTTGGGGTTCAATTCAGTTTTGGATTACAACAGAGCAACATGAGTGCTATTTACCGTTACCTCGGTGCAAATGAAGCTGAACTCCCTATGTTGTGGTTAGCAGGACCTGTTACAGGACTTCTAGTACAACCCGTTATAGGTGCAATAAGCGATGGTACTTGGTCACCAAAATTTGGAAGAAGGAAACCGTTTTTTTTAATTGGCGCCCTAATTGCTAGTTTGGCCTTGATCGCTATGCCGTTTTCAAGCTCGATATGGATGGCAGCAAGTTTACTGTGGATCCTCGATGCTGCAAATAATATTGCCCTTGAACCTTACCGCGCTTTTGTTTCGGATAAACTACCTAAAAAGCAATATTCAATTGGTTTCTTAATGCAAAGTTTCTTTACAGGATTGGGAAGCATCATGTCCAATTTCACCCCGGTTATCTTAGTGTCTTTTGGAATTTTGGCATTGAGTGACACCATGGAGAATGGGATCCCTGTTTCTACTTATTGGGCTTTTGGTATTGGTGCAATTGCCTCTATAGGAACTATTTTAGTAACCGTTTTAACTACTTCCGAGTATCCACCAACCCAAGAAGAGTTAGCTGTAATTAAGACCAATAAAGCGAAAGGGAATACTTTCTTAAGAACCCTAAAAGAAATCAAAGAAGCTTTTATGAAAATGCCCAAGACCATGCGGCAATTAATTCCAGTCATGTTTTTTTCGTGGTACGCCATGTTTTGTTACTGGCAGTATCTGACTTCCGCCTTGTCCTTGTCGCTTTTTGATACCTTGGATCAAAACACTTCTTTTTTCAACCAAGCGCAGCTTTTAACAGGAAACCTGAATGGAACCTATAACATCATTTGTATCCTTATTGCATTTCCTATGATTCCAATTGCAAGAAAATTAGGTGCAAAGAATTTACATTTTATCAGCCTTTTACTTGGAGGTATCGGTCTTATGGCGATGCCTTTTTTGAATGATACCGACATTCTATTCACCATTCCGATAAGTAATGGAATTCCTATTTCTCAAATTTATTTATTCTCCTTTGGACTTGGAATCACTTGGGCATCAATGATGGCTATGCCGTATCAAATGTTAGCGGCGTCAATTCCAAGTGACAAAATGGGAGTTTATATGGGGATATTCAATATGTTTATTGTGATTCCAATGATTATCGAGATTTTTACCATGCAGTACTTTGTTTACGATTTGTTGGGGAGTAACCCTGTAAACGTGATTCGACTTGCTGGAGCCTGCTTGGCAATCGCAGGTTTCTTCTCTCTTTTTGTTGAGCAATCAGAAGAATCGGCGGATTAATAATATAGTAAAATAGACTTTTTTATTCTTTCGAAAAGGATTTAGTTCAAAAACATTAACGTTTTCTTTACACTTGGTTCCTACTTCAGAATAGGTATTGTAAGTTGCATCTACCAATTCTTATCAAACCTATGTACAACACATTACACTCTTGTAATCTGACGCTACCCGCTTTCGAAACTCTTTTGAGCTTCAAAAGGTCTTATTCTTGTGGTTTGAATTCAGCTCCAAAACTACAAATACCCGCTGGAAGTTTTGGTCACAATCCCGCTCGGGATTCCCATTTGGGATTTTTATTTTCTACTATTCTATTTATGAATTATTTGCTAATCAATCAATTAATCAAATTAGAATGAAAAAAATGAACTTAAAAACATTTTTTACGGCACTGCTCCTCACAGTAGGATTAGTGACCTCAGCTCAGACTGTAACTGGTATAGTTACGAGCGATGACGGCCCTCTACCAGGGGCGACTGTTGTAGTAAAAGGAACATCAAATGGTGTTTCCACTGACTTTGACGGAAATTTCAGTATTAATGCCCCTACAGACGCGATTCTCGAAGTCTCCTTTGTAGGCTTTTCTTCACAAGAGGTACCTGTCAATGGGCAAGATAACCTTACCATTACTTTAGCTGCTGATAATGAGTTGGATGAAGTTGTTGTGACGGGTTATGGTTCTCAAAAGAAAAAGGAAATCACTTCTGCCGTTGCAGTAGTTGGGGAAGAAGAATTTAATAAAGGAACGATTAATGACGCTTCACAATTACTACAAGGAAAAGTAGCGGGTTTAAGTATCTATAATAAAGGAGGAAACCCTAACGATGATGCTGTAATCCGATTAAGAGGATTATCTACATTAGGTGCAAATGCATCTCCTCTTGTTGTAATTGACGGAATCATTGGTGGATCGCTTGCGAATTTAGATCCTAGTGATATCGAATCGATCAATGTTTTGAAAGATGGATCCGCAGCTGCAATCTATGGTTCTCGTGGTTCTGCAGGGGTACTTCTCGTACAAACAAAGAAAGGTACAACAGATGAACTTTTAGTTGAATATAATGGTCAACTTTCGATCGCTTCCATAGCCAACCAGGTTGATGTTTTTTCTCCAGCAGAATTTGCTGCCCGTCCGTCAAGTGTTAATATTGGCTCTGCTACAGATTGGATTGATGAAGTTACGCGTTCGGCTGTAACCAACATTCACAACATCTCCTTATCTGAAGCAACGGATAAATCATCCTATAGAATTTCAGCAAACTTTAGAGATGCCGAAGGAATCTTAGATACTTCTGGATTTAAATCATTCAATTCACGTTTAAATTATACAACTCGTTTGTTTGACGATAAACTCAAGATAGACCTCTCTTCTTCCTATACAAAAAGAAATTCAGATTTTGCCTTTGTAGAAGCTTTGCGTTATGCCGTTTTGTACAACCCTACAGCTCCTGTCTATGCTGCAGACACAGATCGAGAAAACTTCCCTGCTAGTCTTGATACGTTTAACGGATATTTCGAGACAGAAGGTTTATTCGATAGTTTTAACCCTAGAGCAATTTTAGATCAAAATTTCAATATTGGGAAACGTTCGGAATTTACTTACGGGGTCAACTTGAATTACAAGCTCACAGATAATTTTAATGTAAATTTAAATGTTGCAGAACAGCAGTCTAAGCTGACCAATAAAGAATACTATAGTACACAATCTTATTTTAGAGGAAATGCAACCAGCCCAACAAGAAGAGGTTCTGCTCGACTCTACACTGAAGAAAAGGATTTTAAATTGTATGAAGTTTATGGTAATTATAACAACTCTTTTGGTGCAGTTGACTTATCATTCACGGGAGGGTATTCTTTTCAACAGCAAAACTTCTTTTCCTATTATTTACCCGTTTCTGGGTTTCCAGATGACAGCATAGAATGGATCTATAAGATCGAATCAGCTCAAGACTTAATTGACACCAATAGGATTGACGCCAATAGTGATACCTCTCCAGACGATCGAACCATTGCCTTTTTTGGACGTTTAAACTTGACCATAGATGATGCAATTTTCATCAATGCATCTTTCAGAGAGGAAGGTTCATCCAGATTAGGGGTAAATCAAAAACGCGGCTTGTTTCCTGGAATAAGTGCGGGTGTAGATTTAAACAAATACCTGCAACTGGATAATGTGAATTTATTAAAAATTCGCTTGGGTTATGGAGAAACAGGTGCTATTCCAATCGAAAGTGGTCTTTCTCAACAACAATATAAGGTAGACGCTCTAGGTGAGGGAGGATTTGGTTCTACTCTAGTTGATGATCTAGCGCCAAATGAAGATTTAAAATGGGAACAAAAAGCAGAAACAAATTTTGGAATTGAATTTGCTACGGATAGACTCTCTGCAACCTTAGATTTATATTCTCGAAGCATCACGGATTTTATTTTAAGAACTAGATCCCCTCAAGATGTTCTCGATGAAACGGGGCGAACTGAACAATATCAAAATATAGGAAAAGTAACAACACAAGGAATCGAATTGAATTTGAATTATGACCTTGTGAACAGCGCAGATTTCAAATACAATTCAGGACTTGTTTTTACAACCTACAACAGTGTTTTAGATGAATATACAGACGCTATTGGAGAAAGAGGAGTGCTTCTAGGTAATTTAGGTGCACCTGGTCAAAACGATACAGCGGTGATCCTTGTAAAAGAAGGCGAGCCAATTGGACAAATTTGGGGCCCAGTATATTCGGGAACTGTCGACGCTAATGGAAGCCCAATAATGGTTGATTTGGATGGTGATGGAACTGTAGAAGCAGGTAATCAGGGGATTGGTTTAAACGAGGGTGTAGATTTTCAGGTACTTGGAAAAGGAATTCCTGATTTTGAAATTGGATGGACCAATCAGTTGTCTTTTGGAAACTGGGAAGTTAACGCATTTTTTAGAGGTGCATTTGGCCACAGTTTGGTGAATACATTCCGGGCGTTTTATGAGCCTCGAATTGCATCTCAAACGTCCTACAACCTGTTGAACACGAAATATGCAGACGATAAAATCACAACAGCTCAATTTAGTTCCTTATATGTAGAGAAAGCGGATTTCATTAAGCTAGACAACTTGAGTGTAAACTATAAGTTTGATGTCTCCAATTCAAAGCATTTTAAAGCGATAAGCGCCTCACTCAATGGGCAAAACCTGTTTACCATTACCGATTATACAGGAGTTGATCCTGAGCCAGCACTTCAGGACAGAGGATCTGTTGCAAATGGAGATGCTCTGGATCCAGTTGAAGAAGCTAGCCC
>CBFHHG010000084.1:0-6661 GCA_965655585.1 Candidatus Arcticimaribacter sp.
AAAATATACATCAATTGCATCTTGAATGCCCTGCTCCTCTCCTGCTCCTGCTCCAGTAGACCCAAGAGTACCAAAACCATGAGCATCGTCTACTAGAAAGCGGAAATTATATTTCGATTTAAGGGCTGCAATTTCTTTCAAACGACCTTGTTCACCACGCATTCCAAAAACACCCTCAGAGATCACTAAAATCCCTCCCCCTGTTTTTTCTGCCATGATGGTAGCGCGCTCTAAATTCTTTTCTAAGCTAACAATGTCATTGTGCTTATAGGTATAGCGTTTTCCTGGATGCAAGCGAACTCCATCAATAATACATGCATGGGTATCAACATCATAAACAATGATATCGTTTTTTGAGACAAGGGTGTCAATGGTTGACAAAATCCCTTGGTATCCAAAATTAAGTACATAGGCAGCTTCTTTATTGACAAAGGCTGCAAGTTCCTCTTCTAATTGCTCATGCAAGTCGGTATGTCCCGACATCATTCTGGCCCCCATTGGATGAGCAGAACCAAATTGTTTTGCGGCATTAGCGTCAGCTTCTCTAACTTCTGGATGATTCGCTAAGCCTAGGTAATCGTTTACACTCCAAGTAATCACTTCTTTTCCTTGGAATTTCATTCTATTGGAAATTGGTCCTTCCAATTTTGGAAAAACAAAATAGCCTTCTGCTACTGATGCCCACTTACCGAGGGGTCCTTTATCATCTAATATTCTGTCGAATAAATCATTTATCATTGCACGTTTTTATAAATGTAGTTACTGGATGTATTCTACTTTTTGTGGATCTTGAACATGATCGCTATCAAAAAACCCTTGATCACGCATCCATTGATCATTGTATATTTTACTCATGTATCGGGAACCATGATCTGGGAATATGGCAACCACCTTACTATGACTATGAAACATAGACTGCTGCTGTAACTGTTTAATTGCCTGAACTGCCGCACCAGAGGTATATCCAACAAAGATACCTTCTTTAAGAGTAATTTCTCTAGCTGTGTGGGCACTTTCTTCATCAGTAACTTTTTCAAAATGGTCAATAACATCAAAATCTGTAGCAGTTGGAATCATATTTTTCCCTAAACCTTCGATACGGTAGGGGTAAATTTCATTTACATCCAACTCCTGCGTTTCATGGTATTTCTTTAAAATGGAACCATAGGCGTCTACTCCTATTATTTTGATCTTTGGATTTTGTTCTTTTAAAAAACGCCCACAACCAGAAATTGTCCCTCCTGTTCCACTACAAGCGACTAAATGGGTTATTTCTCCATTGGTTTGCTCCCAAATTTCTGGCCCAGTAGTTTGGTAATGAGCTTGGGTATTCAAATCATTAAAATACTGATTAATGTACACCGATTTTGCAGTCTCTTCGTGAATGCGTTTGGCAACTTGATAGTATGAACGAGGATCATCCGCTTTTACGTTAGCGGGACAAACATATATTTTTGCGCCCATAGCGCGCAGCATATTGATCTTGTCATTTGATGATTTTGAACTTACTGCCAAAATACATTCATATCCTTTGATTAAAGAAACCATGGCAAGGCTAAAGCCTGTATTACCTGAGGTAGTTTCAATGATTACGCTATCTTTTTGCAATAATCCTTTACGTTCCGCTTCTTCAATAATGAAGAGTGCAATTCTATCTTTGTTAGAATGACCGGGGTTGGCAGCCTCCCATTTAGCGTAATAGGAGCCTTTGAAACCTCGTACAACTTTATCCATTTGTATCAAAGGAGTATTACCAATTAGGTTAAGGATATTTTTGGAAGCTTGGAAGCTATTTTTCATACAATGGGTTTGAATAAAAACACCCCAAATTTAATGAAAAAATATTACTTTATCCGCTTTTCCAACTCAAGTAAAAACGCATATTTTTTAGCCGTTTCATGCAACGCATCAAAACGCCCTGAAGAGCCACCATGACCTGCTTTCATGTTTGTATCCAAATACAATTGATTGCTGTCTGTTTTCAATTCGCGCAAGCGGGCTACCCATTTTGCGGGCTCCCAATACTGAACTTGAGAATCGTGTAAGCCTGTAGTGACTAAAATATTGGGGTAATCTTGTGCTTTTACATTGTCATAAGGCGAATAGGACTTGATGTAGTCATAATAATCTTGATCATTTGGATTTCCCCATTCATCATATTCTGATGTAGTAAGCGGAATGGTGTCGTCAAGCATGGTTGTTACCACATCTACAAATGGCACTGCAGAAATCACTCCCTTATATAATTCTGGTGCATCATTGAGTATAACACCCATCAGCAATCCACCAGCGGATCCACCATAGGCATACAAATGATCTGCTGATGTCATGGAGGCTTCAATCAAAAACTTAGAACAACTGATGAAATCTGAAAATGTATTTTTCTTGTTCAATAATTTCCCGTCTTCATACCAATTACGCCCCATATATTCTCCCCCACGAACATGTGCAATGGCGAATGCAAAACCTCGGTCCAACAAACTTAAACGAGTTGTAGAGAAATTAGGGTCGATAGTCGATCCGTACGACCCGTAGGCATACAATAAAATGGGTGTTTCTGCATTCAATTCTGTGTTCTTGTGATGAACCATCGAAATAGGAATTTTTACACCATCTTCTGCTGTAGCCCATAAACGTGACGATGTATAGTTGCTTTTGTCAAATGTTCCCAAAACTTGTTGTTGTTTCAATACCTTCTCTTCACCAGTTGCCATATCATACTCTAATGCAGACGAGGGTGTAGTCAATGAATTGAATGAATAACGGAGTTTTGTAGTGTTAAAATCTACATTAGTAGAAGTATATAGGGTATAGGTTTCTCCATCAATTGGAAGATAAAAATCTTTTATCCCATCCCAAGATTGTATTCTGATTTTTGAAAGACCATTTTCTCGTTCTGTAAGCACCATATAGTCCTTAAACATTTCGAGATCTTCTAACAATACATCAGAACGATGATCGATGTAATTTACCCAATTGGAACGGTCAGTTTTGGTAACGGGCGTTCGCATTATTTTATAATTGAATGCATCATCGGCATTGGTGAAAATATAAAAATAATCTTCGAAATGTGATACACTATACTCTAATCCACGTTGTCTTTTTTGAATGAGTTTAAACTCACTCAATGGTGCATCCGCTTTTATGTATTGAAATTCAGTTGTGAGTGTACTATAGGACGAAATGAAAATATAATCCTCAGACTTCGAATCCATTACGTAGACGGAAAAGGTGTCATCTTTTTCTTCGTAAACTAAAGTAGTTTCATTTGAAGTTGAATTGATGTTGTGTCTGTAAACTGCCTCTGAACGCAAGGTAACAGGATTCTTTTGCGTATAAAACAAGGTTTCATTATCCTTAGCCCATACACTTCCTCCAGTTGTGTTTTCAATTGAGGTGTCGAGGTAGTTACCCGAAACCAAATCCTTTACTTTCATGGTATACTGTCTGCGTGAAACAGTATCTACTGCAAAAGCTGCTTTGGTATTATCAGGACTGATACTAATTCCAACTAATCGGAAGTATTCGTGTCCTTTTGCCATTTCATTACAATCGAATAAAATTTCTTCATCAGCATCAATAGAACCTTTTTTACGTGTGTGAATAGGATATTCCTTCCCTTTTTCATAGCGACTGATATACCAATATCCATTGTAGAAATAAGGCACCGAGCTATCATCTTCTTTGATTCTGGCTTTCATTTCCTCAAAAAGATCGTTTTGAAAGTCAACTGTATGCGCAGTTGATTTTGAATAAAAATCATTTTCCCGTTCTAAATAATCAATTACTTCGGGATTTTCACGCTCTTTCAGCCAAAAATATTCATCCATTCGGATATCGTTATGGATTTTATGCTGATGAGGCTTCTGATCTGCAGTTGGTGGTTTAAGGTCTTTCATGAGTGTTGTTTTCTTATCGGTATCACAAGATTGGGCGAAAATAACACCAAAAATCAGGATGAATGTGGTTCTGTTAAAAAATTTCGTAGAAAAAAACATGGGGTTAAAAATTTAAATTCTGTAAAATGTCGAGCATGTATTCATGCTGTTTTTGGGTATAATCTCGATGAGTTACCATTCGAAGTTTGCCTTGACCCATTGAAATGAATCGTATTTCAAGTTCTTGCAATTTATTCATAAAAGCTGCTTCTTTTGCGGGTTCAATTAAGTTAAAAATAACAATATTGGTATCAACAGCCTCAACTTTTTTAATAAAGGGCAGTTGTTCTAAAACACCTTTCAATTCTTTAGCTTTCCGATGATCTTCGGAAAGTGATTCCCATTGGTGGTCAATTGCATAAGAGGCAGCTGCAGCTAAAAACCCTGCTTGCCGCATTCCTCCGCCAAACACCTTTCGAATACGGAGTGCTTTCTCCATGGCGGCCTTACTTCCAATTAATGCAGAGCCAACAGGCGCACCAAGGCCCTTACTGAAACATACCGAGATTGTATCGAATAAAGCTCCATAGCGTTGTACCTCTTGACCAGAAGCCACTAAAGCATTCCATAGGCGTGCTCCATCGAGATGCAATCCTAAATGGTGTTCATCGCAAACGGAACGAATCGCTTCAATTGAATTGAGATCATAAAAGGCACCTCCCCCTTTGTTTGTGGTGTTTTCTAGACACACTAATGTTGATAATGGCGAGTGATAAAAATCCGGTGGGTTGATTTTTGATGCCACTTGATCAGCCGTTATACGTCCTCGCTCTCCTTCGATTAAAGCGCACGATACACCGCTATTAAAACTTACGCCACCGCCTTCATAATTAAAAACGTGCGCATAATGGTCACAAATTAATTGTTCGCCCGGTTGGGTGTGAATTTTAATTGCCGTTTGGTTGGCCATGGTTCCGGAGGGAAAGAACAAGGCTGCTTCCTTTCCAAACAGATGAGCGACCTTTTCCTCTAAGGCATTTACAGCTGGATCTTCTTTAAATACATCATCACCAACCTTTGCATTTCGCATAGCATCAAGCATGCCTGGCGATGGAAGAGTCACGGTATCACTGATTAAATTTACTTTCACGTGTAGAAAATATAGTTTGTATTCAATTTGTTTTTATGCCATTATTAAAGTGTAAACTGGCTGCAAAATGCATCAGTGCCAATCGGAGAACCGTCTGGGAGCACCGGGGTCTGCTGAACTTCATAGGCCTCAGGATTATCCAAAAAGCGTTTAATTTTATTGATATAGTAAGCTCGGTGTGGCTCTAAAGTGTTTTTATTTAAATCGTTTTTAATTCTTTCTATAACGCCAAAACTAATAGCTTTAACTGAGGCCGTGGTGTTGTTATTTGCATGAAGCTTAAAAAGTTCATTCAAATAGCTCTCTTTGAGCTGGGTTTGAATCGCCTGATGATAGGGATCACGATATTGCTTTTTAAAAATTGATTTTGTCAATTCATTAGCTAATTGATCAAATGATAGCTGATTGATGTCCAATGCCTTTTGTTGAATCAAACGGGATACCCGTTCTGGATTCAAAATCATTTGAAGAATTCCTTTTCCTAGGGACGCTGGAGCTCCAAGTACATCAAATACTCTTCCGGTTTGTGATCTAAAACTTTCACGTGTCGCTGAAAAGCCAAAGGCTGTTGGTGGCAACTGCTTCAATAATGGCTTTGGAATAGCCAAAACTTCGGATGATAATGAATGGATCATAGCAGTCAATGCCTCTTTCTGAGTTTCGGCAGCTACGGTAGCAATTTCAAAAGGAATAGGTCCTTTAACCCCGTAAGAATAATCGACACCACCAATCAGTTTTACAATTGCTTCCGCTTGATATCGGTGCAAGAAATACAGGGGTACTAAACGATCATTTAAAACCGAATAGGGCTCTCCTACTCTGAGCTGATCGTCAGAAAAGTTTTGTAAAGCAAGGGAACGGACCTCGATCAGGTGGTTGAATTCTTCAATTGCACTCGTCCCATTATCCCATAAGTGTGCATAGGGATGAGCCCCGCCGATGGGGCGAGCATCTTGATCCGAAATAAAACGGTTTCCCTTGAGAATACTTTCTTCGAGAATGCTGTTTAGTTCCTTGGTCTCATCGGTTCCTTCTGGAAACTCGCTATAAGAATAGCGTACGGAAGTTTTATCCCAAGCACCCATACCGACAGCATATGCATTTTTATACGAAATTGCACCATCCACTACATCAAGCTTAGGATGGGGATAATCCATTACCGAAGCTCTTCCATTGGTACTTGCAGCAAAATTATGAGCAAAACCAAGGGTATGCCCAATTTCGTGAGCCGAAAGTTGGCGGATACGAGCAATGGCAAGTTCAGACATCTTCGTTTCATCTGTATTTCCATTGGCATAAGGATCTTTAGTTAAACCTTGAGCAATCATAAAGTCTTGGCGAATGCGTAAACTTCCGAGACTCACATGTCCTTTGAGGATTTCACCAGATCGTGGATCGACTACACTAGCACCATAGCTCCACCCTCTTGTAGACCGATGAACCCATTGAATTACATTATAACGTACATCCAAAGGGTCTGCGCCGTCTGGGAGTATTTTTATTTGAAAAGCATCTATAAAACCAGCTGCTTCAAAGGCCTCGTTCCACCAACTCCCACCTTCTAATAAGGCTGATCTGACAGGCTCAGGTGTTCCATTATCTAAATAATATACAATCGGTTCTTTTGCATAGC
>CBFHHG010000085.1:0-6056 GCA_965655585.1 Candidatus Arcticimaribacter sp.
TCTTTTTTGAGCCTAATAGGTTATGCACAAGGAGATGACGAACCTGTAGTTTGGGCAATTTCTGTCAATCGAATTTCTGCCACTGCGGTAGACTTGCAATTTGATGCAACCCTCGCTGATAAATGGCATCTGTATAGTTTAGAAGAATTTGAAGATGGGCCTTTACCCACCGAATTTACTTTTGAAATGGATTCCCTTAAAGTTCGTTTGGATGGCCCCATGACCAGCAGTGATCCAATGATTAAATTTGATGAGATTTTTGAAATTGACTTGCCTTTCTTCGAATATGAAGCACGCTTTACACAAGGTTTAGAAATTTTAGATCCATCGCTCGAACAAATTAGTGGGGAGATCAATTATCAGGCCTGTGACGATCGGCTGTGTATTTTCCGAACCGAGCCTTTTACACTTTCCCTTCAAGGAAATGCCATTGTCGCTTCGAGTATTGAAATCACTGCTGCAGATCAGTTGCGCTCTACCGCATTGACTTTGAACCTAAAAAATAAAGATCTTTTACAGGATGCCCTTATAAATACAGAAGATTCTTCTCCATTGCTAACCCTTTTTTTATTGGGCTTTTTAGGTGGGTTGATAGCGATACTAACCCCATGTGTTTTTCCTATGATTCCGCTTACGGTTTCATTTTTCTTAAAACAAGCTACTAGTTTGCGTAAAGGTGTTTTTAACGCCTTATTGTATGGTTTTTTTATTGTTTTCATCTATGTCTTACTCAGTCTGCCTTTTCACTTTTTAGACAGCCTGAATCCTGAGATTTTAAATACGATAGCCACCAATGTTCCCTTAAATCTGTTCTTTTTTGCAATTTTTATTTTCTTTGCCTTTTCTTTTTTTGGATATTATGAGTTGACCCTGCCCAGCAGTTGGGGAAATACAACAGATTCTAGCTCCAATATGAAAGGAGGTATCGGTATTTTCTTTATGGCTTTGACCCTGGCCATTGTTTCTTTCTCTTGTACAGGGCCGATTTTAGGATCTCTACTTGCTGGGAGTCTCACCACCGATGGAGGTGCTATGCAGCTTACTGTTGGTATGACAGGTTTTGGTTTTGCACTTGCCTTACCCTTTGCACTCTTTGCCTTATTTCCAAACGCATTGAATGCCTTGCCGAAATCAGGCGGATGGATGACTACAGTAAAAGTTGTTTTAGGGTTTTTGGAACTTGCATTGGCTTTAAAATTCTTATCCAATGCCGATCTTGTTTCGCATTGGGGCTTGCTAAAGCGTGAAGTGTTTATTGGAATATGGGTATTTTTAGCTCTTGGACTTACGCTGTACCTTTTTGGACTGATCCGTTTTCCTCACGATCAAAAAGAAAAATTATCTAAGGCTAGAATTGGGGCAGGAGTTTTGAGTATTCTGTTGACGGTTTACCTCTCTTTTGGTTTGTTTTCTAAAGAGAATACATTGCAGTTGTTGAGTGGGTTTCCTCCCCCAGAATTTTATAGTATATATGCTACAGATAACGAATGTCCGCTTGGTTTGGAATGCTATAAAGATTTTGAAACGGGAATGGCGGTTGCTCAAAAAACAGGGAAGCCCATCTTACTTGATTTTACTGGTTGGGCCTGTGTGAATTGCCGCAAGATGGAAGAGAATGTATGGTCACAACCCGAAATTTTTAATTTGCTTAATGAGGAGGTAATTCTGATTTCATTATACATCGATGACAAAAGCGAGTTGCCAGAAAACGAAGCCTTTAATTTTCAATACCCGGATGGTCGCGTGCGCACAATCAATACCATTGGTGAAAAATGGGCTAGCTTTCAGAGTTTGAATTTCAATTCAGCATCCCAGCCCTTTTATGTTTTGATGCATGCCGATGGAACCTTGTTGAGCAGCCCCATACAGTATACGGATGCCACTACCTATTACAATTGGTTACAAACGGGTTTACAGAATAAGTAATTATTTTGTTGCCTTAGGATCGTAAACAGCTACTGCAATTTTTGAGTCGGCTGTTCCGTAGTATAAAAACCATTTTTGCTTAAAGAAAACCAACCCTTCAACGAAACAAACTTCGTTGACTTCTCCGACCTTTTCATAGTCCTTGTCTGGATAAATAAAATAGGAGTCGGTTCGATCAATGAGTTTATAAGGCTCTGTTTTATCAAACAAAGCTTGTCCTGCTGCATAGGTAAATTTAGGTAGTGCAGGATCATTGAAGTTTGCTGCATTACTTGCGTTATAGATCAAGGCAATCCCTTTTTCAGTATATAGCGCATAGGGTCCGGGTTCGACCAAACGGCTGTCAAAGAATCCTTTTCGTGGATGTAAAACAGAAATAAGCGCTCCATTTTCTTCATTTTCTGCAGGTTTCCAATGGATGAGGTCTGTTGAGGAAGCCATATACAAATTGGTATCTCCAAAGTACATCCAATATTGCCCCGCAATCTTTTTAGCTAGTTGTTGGTTTCCAAGTCGTTCTGTTACAATAGCACCTGCTTTGGACCAGTGATCTTGGTATCGCTCTTGCGATAAAACCAGTCCGTGTTTGTTCCAGTGAATCAAATCGGTAGAGGATGCGATACTCAAACGAGCGGTTTTGCCATCATATGCCGTATAGGTCATGAAATAGGTACCTTTTTCATCAATTACAATTCTGGGATCTTCTACACCATCGAAATAGCAAGATTTGCAATCCAATGCATAGGGTTCTCCATCTGTTTTACGGTAGTTCCATTCTTCTTTTTTATGCACATCTTGATCGGGATAAAACACAGGACTTGCCTTTTTTGTGAATTGAATTCCATCGGAGCTGTAAGCGAGACCAATCCGTGATGTTCCCCATTGGTCTTGTGCACGGTACAACATGAATACCGTATCGTTTCGAACAATTGCAGCCGGGTTCAATACATTGCGCTCTTCCCAGAAAACTTGATTTTGAGTAATCGGATCGGTGAAGAAAAGCTTGTTGTCGGGCTTGAGAATGGGATTTACGTCGTCCTGTTTTTCGAAATGAGGGAAACTCCAATCTGAAGAAACTGTACTTGCTTTTTCTGTTTTCGGACTACAACTGATCAGTGCGGTTGTGCATACTGCAAGAATTAAATACTTCATGTCTAAAAATTTTAATCGATTGTAATGTAAGTTAAAAAGAAATCATTGGTTGTGGATTGGTTTTTATTTCTGTGAAATTATTTTGAAATAATTATTCAATCGGCTGACCCCTAACAACGATCCCCACATTATTTTGTTGTTTTCATCAAAATCCTTGTATATTGTAATATCCAAATCTACTGCTTATGCTCGTTCAACTCTACGGAAGCGCCGTTTATGGCGTAGACGCCCACCTCATTACCATTGAAGTTAATATTGATAAAGGAATCGGATACCACTTGGTAGGCTTGCCTGATAATGCCATTAAGGAAAGTAATTTTCGAATTGCTGCAGCGCTTCAAAACATTGGATACCGGCTTCCAGGAAAGAAAATTACGATTAATATGGCGCCGGCAGATTTACGCAAAGAAGGTTCTGCTTACGACCTAACCCTCGCTCTCGGGATTTTAGCTGCATCTGAGCAATTGAAGGCTGATGCATTAAGTAAGTATATCGTGATGGGTGAAATAGCCCTAGACGGCTCGTTGCGTCCCATTAAAGGCGCTCTTCCCATAGCGATTCAGGCTTTGAAAGACGGTTTTAAAGGCTTTATTCTTCCACAAGAAAATGCAGAGGAAGCAGCCATTGTTTCTGGTATTGATGTCTATGGAATGTCGACTTTATTGGAAGTGATTGATTTTTTTGAAGCAAAAAATATAGTTGAACCTTTACGAATCAATACCCGAGCAATCTTTGAACAACAACTGCGGTTTCCCGAGTTGGACTTTGCTGATGTAAAAGGACAAGAAACCATAAAACGCTGTATGGAAATTGCAGCAGCAGGGGGTCATAACATTATCCTGATAGGGCCTCCTGGGGCAGGAAAAACCATGTTGGCTAAGCGTTTACCAAGCATCTTACCGCCGATGAGTTTAGGAGAAGCCTTAGAGACCACCAAAATACATTCCGTCTTGGGGCGGGTTAAAGAAAAGGGATTGGTTCATTCCCGCCCGTTTCGAGCACCCCATCATACCATATCCGATGTTGCGTTAGTAGGCGGGGGGCAATATCCACAACCGGGTGAGATTTCATTGGCACATAACGGTGTTCTTTTTTTAGATGAATTACCAGAATTTAAGCGTTCGGTATTGGAAGTAATGCGGCAACCGTTGGAAGATCGAGAAGTTACCATTTCACGAGCAAAATTTACCGTTACCTATCCCAGTTCTTTTATGTTGGTTGCAAGTATGAATCCCAGTCCGTCGGGCTATTTCAATACGAGTAACGCAACACCCGTGGAAACCCAACGTTATCTGAGTAAAATTTCAGGCCCGCTCTTGGATCGAATCGATTTGCATATTGAAGTGGAGCCCGTACCTTTTGAACAATTATCAGAAAAAGAATTAGGAGAAAGCTCGGAGCGGATTCGAGAACGCGTAACCAGGGCTCGAGGCATACAGGCTAAAAGGTTCGATACCCTGAGGTCAGTACATTACAACGCCCAGATGTCCTCAAAGCTAATCCGGACACACTGTAAATTACAACCAGAAGCAGAAGCGTTGTTGGAGGCAGCAATGAAAAAACTGTCCTTATCAGCTCGGGCTTATGATCGTATTCTAAAAGTAGCGCGAACCATTGCTGATTTAGATCAAAAGCCGCAGCTGCTTTCCGATCATATTGCGGAAGCCATCCAATACCGGAGTTTGGATCGAGAGGGGTGGATGGGGTAGATCTTCGGTTAGAGGAGCATATGATTATTTGAAATCATACTCTTGCGTTTTTATTGATTCCCCTAAAATGATTAACTTCCCTTAAAAAATAATGCGTTCTAAATTTAGAGGAGGCCCAGCAATCATCATTACCGCTGCATTTATTGGTCCAGGAACCATAACACTCTGTGTTTTGGCTGGGGTTCAAAATGGGTTTTCGTTGCTTTGGGCTATGCTGCTTTCTATCTTCATAACCATTGTTATTCAAAATACTACTGCACGAATAAGCTTCACTACGCGCAAGGGTCTGGCAGAAAGTTTATTGCTTCAAACATCAAACCCGATAGTTAAATTCCTTTTAGGGATATTGCTTATCAGTGCAATTTTTATTGGTAATGCCGCCTACGAAGCTGGGAACTTGACCGGTGCTTTGGTTGGAATTCAAACCTTAACTCCAGGGACTGATTTTTATTTTGGTACTGATTTTTATTTCTTACCGCTCATCGTTGGGAGTTTAGTTGCTGTATTAATTGTCTTGGGATCTCACAAACTTTTAAAAAACATCCTCATTGGGATTGTTTTATTGATGAGCATTTCTTTTGTACTGACCGCACTGCTTACCCAACCTAATGTGATGGAAGTCCTCCGTGGCATGTTTATTCCCTCGTTTAACGCCAAAGACACTTTAACGATTGTTGGCTTACTGGGAACAACTGTAGTTCCGTATAATTTATTCCTACATGCTGCTTTAGTTAAAAATGAAAGCCTTTCGTTACAAGCCTTACGCCTAGACACTTTTTTCGCGGTTAGTTTGGGCGGTTTAGTATCGCTATCTATTATCATATGTGCAGCTGCTCTTCATGGGCAAGCGATTCAATCGGCTACTGACCTGGGTTTGGCTTTAGCCCCTCTGTTCGGTAGTTTTGCTCCAATATTATTGTCACTTGGTTTTTTTGCTGCTGGAGTTACTTCTGCTATAACCGCACCAATGGCTGCCGCTTTTGTTGTTTGTGAATGTTTTGGTTGGCCATCAAATTCTTGGGGATATAAAAGTATTGCATTACTGGTACTCGTTTGCGGTATTCTTTTTTCTTCTTTGCAAATCAAACCTATTGAAGTAATTCGTTTTGCACAAATAACCAATGGAATTTTACTCCCAGTCGTTGGTTTCTTTATTTTAATTTTAATTAATAATAATAGACTGATGCGCGGTCAAACTGCTGGGCTAGGTTTGAATGTACTCTTGTTTTCTATAGAGTTTTTCTTTCTGTTTCTAGGAGTTAAAAGCTT
>CBFHHG010000086.1:0-5874 GCA_965655585.1 Candidatus Arcticimaribacter sp.
GCTTCACTTCTTGTCTTTCCAAATATAATAGAGATCATCTAAATTATAATCTAAAGAACTTGCTTGCTCTTCTAAATATTGATCAGCAAAAGCGCGTTGAAGAATATCTTCTATCAGGTAGTCTTCAAAAGAATATTCGGGATCAAAGGTATCTTTAAGAGACAACTTAAATAAGGAAGCCGTAGTTTGGTACCAGAATGCCTTCCATCCGGTTCGGAGCTCTTTGACGAGATCGTATGTTGTAGTACCAGTTTGCCTATGAACTAAACGAATTAAAATTTTCCCTTCCGAACGCGAAAATTTCTTTAATTCTTCTTCGAATTCTTCATAAATGAATTTCTCCATTCGTTTGAGATACTTTTTTCTGCTCCTTTTATTCTCTAAATTATCCAATCGTTCATTCAATATCGTCAAACGATCAGCAGCCAACTTGGCATAGGGGTATACTTTTAATGTTTTTCTTCTTAATATTAAGTATCGCTTGAGTTCTAGTCGTGTTTTAAAGCGCAGTGGTTGAAAAAGGACAACTTCTTTTAACGGAATTCCATAGGTAGGAATAGAGTCGCCGTCCAAAATCATCAATTCTCCTTGTGAAAAAGAGGTGTCCTGTGCGTTTACAAACACAGGAGTTGTTAGCAGTATAAAAAGAAAACACAACTGTTTTATTATCTTTTTCATCAGCATCAAAATTACAAAATATTAACCGTCTAGTATCTAGAGAAATCGAACGAATAATGTTAAATTAGCTTTGCAAAAATAAATAAGAATGAAAATAATAAATGACGCTTCTCTAAAGTTCTTAGAAGAATATTTAAACAATGCAGCTCCAACTGGCTACGAAGCCGAAGGTCAAAAAATTTGGATGGACTACCTCCGTCCTTATGTTGACGAATTCATAACCGATAGTTACGGAACTGCTGTTGGGGTAATCAATCCCGACGCCCCTTTTAAAGTAGTGATCGAAGGACATTCAGATGAGATTTCGTGGTATGTAAACTACATCACAGACGAAGGCTTGATCTATGTTATTCGCAACGGTGGAAGTGACCATCAAATTGCACCCTCTAAGTGGGTAAATATCCATACCAAAAAAGGGTTGGTGAAAGGTGTTTTTGGCTGGCCAGCCATTCATACCCGTAAAAACGGGAAGGAAGAAGTACCAAAACTAGACAACATCTTCATTGACATAGGAGCCAAAGACAAGGCTGAAGTTGCAGAATTGGGTGTTCATGTAGGTTGTGTGATTACTTATCCAGACCAATTTCAAATTTTAAACAACAACAAATTTGTGTGTCGTGCCATAGACAACCGTGCTGGTGGATTCATGATTGCGGAAGTTGCGCGTCTTTTACACGAAAATAAAAAAACACTTCCCTTTGGTCTATACATCACCAATTCCGTGCAAGAAGAAGTAGGCTTACGTGGGGCAGAAATGATTACCCAACGTTTGAATCCGGATATTGCCATTGTGACGGATGTATGCCATGATACCACTACCCCCATGATTAATAAGAAAGAAGAAGGTCATACCAAAATCGGAGATGGACCTGTCATTTCTTACGCACCGGCAGTACACAATCTTATTAGAGAACGCATTGTTGAAACAGCTGAAAAGAATGAGATTCCTTTTCAACGTTTAGCCTCTTCTCGGGTTACAGGTACCGATACCGACGCTTTTGCTTACAGTAACGGCGGAATTCCCTCTGCACTAATCTCCCTTCCGTTGCGTTACATGCACACCACAGTGGAAATGGTGCAAAAAGAAGATGTTGAAAATGTAATTCATTTAATTTATGAAACACTTTTGA
Source organism: Candidatus Arcticimaribacter sp. (assembly GCA_965655585.1). Lineage (GTDB taxonomy): Bacteria > Bacteroidota > Bacteroidia > Flavobacteriales > Flavobacteriaceae > Arcticimaribacter. The sequence continues at coordinate 1,809 of CBFHHG010000086.1, forward strand.
CCATCAACCCAGAGGATTCCCTGAGTTATTTTGACTAAAGCCCTGGCTATCTTTATAACAAATCCCTTTGGCCTCGTGTTAAAGGGTTTTTTTATGCCTTATAGGATAGGATGTCTATGAAATCTACCTAGTAAATGATTTCCCAAAAATGAATAAGAATTCGCCACCTAGCTTCATTCGAATTTTTTTTCTTGTGAAATAACTCAATTAAAACGATGCGTTCTTCTTCTGAGTAATGGGCATAATCATGGCGAAAACCAGATTACACTTCTAACCCTTAAAACTCCTACTGACAATTTTCTTTATTTTGATGATGGGGGTTTCAATGCCTGATCCTTGAAAAATAAAGCTAAAAGATGATTTAGTATCAGGATTATGAACTAAAACGTTTTAAACACCTCAAGACAAACTACGGAAAATGAAACTAGGGCGGAATACTTCAGTTGCTTTGCTCCTTCGTAATGAAAGAGAATAAATTTAACAACTTCGCTTAACCAATGCTCGGTTGATGTTCCGAACCGCTGCAGGGCCTTCATAAACAAAGCCGGTATAAAGTTGTACTAATGCAGCACCCGCTTCGAGTTTTTCAATGGCATCTTCGGGTTTATGGATGCCGCCTACTCCAATGATCGGGAAGGCATTGTTACTCTTTTCAACTAAAAAACGAATGACCTCTGTACTGCGTTGTGTCAAGGGTCTTCCGCTTAAACCACCCATTTCTTCTTTATCAATAGATTGTAGCCCTTCTCTACTTAAGGTAGTATTCGTGGCGATTACTCCATCGATTTTAACGCTAGTCACAATCTCGATAATATCGAGCAATTGATCGTCGCTGAGGTCTGGAGCAATTTTGAGTAATATGGGCTTTGGCTTGTCCTTTTGATCATTCAAACCTTTTAAGGTGGAGAGTAAATGGGTTACCGGCTTTGTGTCTTGGAGGGCTCGTAGGTTAGGCGTATTAGGGGAACTCACGTTGACCACAAAATAATCGACATGATCAAAGAGGGCTTCAAAACAGTAGATGTAATCGTTTACGGCTTCTTCGTTAGGGGTGACTTTATTCTTCCCGATATTCCCACCAATGAGGACATTCGTATTTTTCTTTAATCGCTTTACTGCATCATCGACCCCTTCGTTATTAAAACCCATACGGTTGATGATGGCTTCGTCTTCTTTAAGGCGAAATAATCTTTTCTTGGGGTTTCCTGCTTGTCCCTTTGGGGTTAGCGTACCAATTTCAATAAAGCCAAAGCCAAAGTTAGACAGCTGCTTGTATAAAACGGCGTTCTTGTCAAAACCTGCCGCAAGACCTACTGGGTTTGGAAACTTTAAGCCAAAGACTTCACGTTCTAAGCTGGGATGCTTGACTTGATATAAGCTTCTTATTATTGCAGACACTCCTGGAATAGCAGAGAGTAGCTTGATCATAAAAAAAGAAAAGTAGTGGACTTTTTCTGGATCAAAGAGGAATAAGAGGGGCTTAATAAGTCTATGGTACATGGAATTGTTTTTGCAAAAATAAAAAAACCAACCCATATTGGGTTGGTTTTAGTTGTAATTAAATAAACTGCACTTGTACTTCTCTAAGCATTGAGTTTAGCACTCATCTCTAAAGAAATTGAAGAACGTTCCATTTTAATTTTCCCAGCCAAAGTCTCTACAACACAAGTATTGTCTTTATCATTGAGTTCTGCTATTTTTCCATGAATTCCACTTTTGGTGATCACACGATCTCCTTTTTTGAGGCTACTCATGAACGCTTTTTCTTTTTTAAGTTTTCTTTGTTGGGGTAAAATAATAAAGAAAACAAAGATGACGAGCATCAATAATAAAAAGGGAACTTGACTTGAAAATCCTTCCATTGAATTGGGTTTAGTTGTTTTGTTGAAGACGTGCAGCTTGCGCAGCTTCGCGTTGTTGTTGTTTTACTGGATCAGCTGTTACCATCGCTTTGATACGAATTGTTTCTCTTCCTGTATCGGTGTTCGCAGTAATTGTAACCGTTTTCTGCTGTAAGTTAGGCTTGTTACTTGAGTCGAAGCTTACACGGATTTCGCCAGTTGCACCAGGTGCAATTGGTAAATTCTTTGGATACTCAGGTACAGTACATCCACAGCTACCACGTGCATCTTGGATGATAAGATCCGATTTCCCTGTGTTAGTAAACGTAAATACAGTTTCTACACGAGATCCTTCTTGAATTACTCCAAAATCGTGAATTCCTTTGTCAAATGACATTACAGGAGCATTTGAAACAGCTTTAGAAGCCGATGCTTGTACAGCAGCTGCTGAAGGTGCTGCATCGGATACTGCTTTTTTTGTTTCGGTTCCACCACAAGAAACAAGTGTCAATGTGGCGATTGCTAAAATAGATAAAAATAAATTTTTCATAATTATAATAAAGTTCATTAATGCTCAAAATTAAGGAAAAATTTACAATAAACCACGTCCTTGTTTATTCATACGGTTAGTTTTTTCATACTCTTTAACAAGACTGTCCAAAACACCGTTGATAAACAAATTACTTTTAGGCGTAGAATACTCTTTTGCGATCTCTAAATATTCATTCAAAGTTACCTTAGGAGGAATATTAGAAAAGTAAAACAATTCAGCTATTGCTAGCTTAATGAGGATCGCATCGAGATTGGCAATTCGTTCTGAATCCCAATTTGGCGTTTTCCCATCCAACTCTTTTTGCAGTACTTCTTCGTTAGCAACTGCCTTTTCAAACAGTTCAATTCCAAAATTGATATCTTCTTTATTTTCATTAAAGTCAGGGAATTCTAGGGAGTTTTGAGAATCCAGATCAACACGCTTCAGTTGTTTCAGTAAAAAGGTATTTACCAAAGGTAAATCGTCGATCCAAGTCATGTTCAAATCCTCAAAATAATGATACAGAGAATCATCGGGTGCAATAATCTCTTTGAACAGAGAAACTACAAAGCGAATCTGTTCTTCATCAGTAGGCGCTGTTAATTTGCTATACACCTCAAACAGCTCACTTTTCAGGAGAGTTGTGTACACTTTTTTGACATAATCGAACTCCAGTTCCCAATGATTTATTTTCTTGGAAGTGATGAACTGGTCAAGTTTTTTATGCGCTGCTAAAAACATCAAGCATTTATTATTGGCTATAATTTGATGAAAGGGTGCAAAAGAGTCTTGTGTTCTAATTTGTGTCTCATTAATTTTCTGTTGATTAGTTGCATGCTGCTGAATCGCTTTAAAGAAAGCAAGCTTGATCAAGTAAAGATCAAAAACTCCCAAAAGGCTGTTTTTGATGAATTTAACTTCATCCGAGAGGGAATTTTGATTTCCATTCGAAAGGGCATAAACAGATTGCATTATTTTTATTCGAACGTGTCTTCTTGTGAGCATGTATGAGAACTTTTATTTCTGTCACAAAAATAGTGATTTGAAAAGTACTGCCCTCCAACTTCGATTATTTTTTTTACAAATAAACTTCCTTTTTTTCTACCCGCGTATTTATGTACCTTTGGACATCTTAAGTTTATATGAAAGAACTAAAATATCTCAATAAATATTTATTCAAATACCGTGTGAGCCTCTTTTTAGGGGTTTTGATTACCATCATCGCACGAATTTTCTCACTTTTTGCGCCTCGTCTAATAGGAAACTCCCTTACGGCGGTTGAGCGTTATATCTTAGATGACACTCTAGGACTTGATGTGATTAAGGAAGAACTCTTCTGGAACATCGTAATCATCGTTTCTGCTGCCTTGATCTCCGGGTTTTTAACCTTCTTGATGCGTCAAACAATCATCAATGTTTCTCGCTACATCGAGTTTGACCTGAAAAATGAAATTTTTGAACATTATCAAAAACTATGCTTAAGCTTTTACAAGAACAATCGAACAGGAGACTTGATGAATCGAATTAGTGAGGATGTAGGAAAAGTTCGGATGTATTTTGGTCCAGCGATTATGTACAGCATCAACACCATTGCTCTGTTTGTAATCGTCATTTCCTATATGGTAAGTATTGCGCCGCTTTTAACAGTTTACACCTTACTCCCCTTGCCAATATTATCTCTGGCGATATATAA
>CBFHHG010000087.1:0-1734 GCA_965655585.1 Candidatus Arcticimaribacter sp.
TGGACGTCCTGCGTCTACCTTGAGCTTAATTCCACCGGGAATCAATTCATACTGAGATTCAGTCAATTTATTTCCATCCAAAGAAATACGTACTTCATTTGGGTTTTGAGCACCACCTTTTCTACCAAGAAGAACACTACCATCAAAAGTTTCTCCTTGATAATAAGCGCCTTTTTCTGTTTTGAGAAGTGAAATATAATTGTCTTTGGTAACCTTACTTCCAGCTTCAAGCTCTTTCCCTAACAATGCATTTAGAACATCACTCTCCGTTAGTCGAATGTCATTTTGCATCATCGTTAGTTTTGCTAAAGATGAAATAAGAGGGAATCCTTCATAGTTGTAGGATAGCCAAGGTTGTGGTTGACCATCTGCATTGAGGACATTTCCTTCAAAGTCTCCTGCCTGAAAACGTTCTTCTACCAATTCCGTATACTGAGGATATTGACTAGCAAAAACTTGTATTACACGCATTTTATAGTTGTTCATCTGATCAACGAACTCTTTCCCTTCTGGAGATAAACCACTGGCATTGAAAAAGATCATGTCCAATTGTTCACCTTTATCCATTTCAGAATACTTTTCCAGATCAGGATCATCTTCCATGCGATCGGCAGTGATTTTAATTTTAATTTCCTGAATTTTGTCGTAAAAAGCCATTGATTCTTTGCGAATCTCTTTAGCTGTTCGGTCGTGACCGATCCATTTACCTTCTTTTTCTTCAGCATTAACAGCGATTTTCTGATAATAGATTTCATTACCTGAATTCACTCGTTCATTTGCGCTCTGAATTTTCTTGAACATTTGTCCAAATCCATCCAAAACCTCTTTACTAACGTTCAATGCCAACATGGTAATGAACACTAAGTACATCAACGCAATAAGTTTATTACGTGGGGTTTCATTTGCTCCAGCCATGCTTCTTAGTTTTTGTTCATTGCAGAAAGCATTCCGCCATAAACTTGATTAAGTGAAGCTAAGTTTGCAGACATAGCCTCCATTTGAGCTTTGAATTGTTTTGTGTTTTCAGCTACTTGTTCGTTGTAAGAAGACTGCGTGTTAGCATCAGCAACTTGCGAACTGTATAATTGGTTTAAAGCTTCTAGTTGAGTTGCAGCCTTAGCCAATTGATCTGAATAATTGTTTGAAGAAGAAACTGCATCAGCAGCTGGTGTAAGTGCTTTTGCAGATGCCTCAAGGTTTTTGATGCTTGTTGTTAAGCCATCAACTAAATTTACATCTAGTTTTGCTTGTTGAAGTATTGCATCAATTTTGCTAGATAAGCCTTCTTCAGAGTGCGATGAAGAATTTCCGTGACTTGATCCTTCTGTTTGATGTTCTACAAATGCAGCATGCTCTTCACGAGCATCGTCTAACATAAGTCCTCCAACTAAAAAAATAATAGCCTCGGTACCTAGACCTAATCCTAGTACTACCCCACCTGTTATGGGTCCTATCTCCAAGTGGAGTATTTTAAATAATGCTCCTACAATTACCACTGCTCCCCCAATTTGGAATAACATGTGCATGATAATCTTTCTTCTTAACCTTCCTTTTAACTGTTTAGCGTCCATATTTTAATTAAATTAGTAATGGTATAAATATAATTATTTCTATTTAATTTTAACTTTCTCAGAGCCCAAATAATCTTGAACCGTTCTGAATCCTATATAACTTCTAGCAGTATCAGCATATTCAAAATCTCTAGAACTTACTCTAAGAAAATAAGCAACATCT
>CBFHHG010000087.1:1744-5808 GCA_965655585.1 Candidatus Arcticimaribacter sp.
TTCTCCTGAGCTAAGGAAAGGTTTGGGTTTAAAGACGATACGTATTCGTATGCACCCGGATCGTATGACGACCCTGTCCACTCAGCAACATTACCTGCCATGTTGTAGAGGTTATAATCATTGGCTAAGTAAGACTTGGCTTCAACAGTATACATCGCTTGATCAGAAGAATAATCTCCTCTCAAAGGTTTAAAGTTAGCCAAAAAGCAACCTCGATCATTTAATAAATAAGGTGAACCCCAAGGATATATACCAGAGGGTATACCTCCGCGTGCGGCATATTCCCATTCTGCTTCAGTGGGTAATCTAAAATAATTGACAAGGGGCTTGTTGTTTTTCTTTTGGTATGAATTTTTATAACTCGTTCTCCAATTACAAAACGCTACAGCTTGACTCCAAGAAACTCCCACAACTGGGTAGTCTTGATAGGCTGGATGTGAAAAATAGTCGTTGTGCATGGGTTCGTTATAAGAATAATTAAAATCCTTAATCCATACTGTTGTATCTGGGTAAATTTCAATCTCTTCTTTTTTGATAAAAGGTAAACGGTCACGTGCAGATGGGTTTCTTTTTCTTTCCAAAGCAGCAGCTTCAGCATCAAACCATGAATATTTATATTTCAATTTATTGATATCGAGTTTCATTTCACCATTATACCATACTTCTGGCGGTAGATACAGGCTATCCATAACCTCAACATAGGCTTGGTCTACATAATCTTCTGGTGTCCATGCAATATCATTGTCCCAATTCAACGGACGGCCTGCATACAGGTCTTCATTAAGATCATAGTAATTGGCTTTCATGTATTTCTGAAACTCAGAAAGATCGGCAGTATCAGCATCTGCAAAAGCAAACTCACCAATACCATCACCTGCTTCTTCACCTAAATCCAATTCGTCGGCTTTCCGGGCTAGCATTGCCAAAGCAATAGAATCTCGCACCCAATAAACAAACTGACGGTATTCACTATTTGTGATTTCAGTTTCGTCCATATAAAAAGAACGAACAGTAACTGTTTTGGCTTGCGCATTTTGGAGTTGAGCCATATCATCGTCGGCCTTTCCCATGATGTATGCTCCACCATCGACCTTTGTCATTCCAAAAGGTTTTTCAGGAAACCATTTTTTCTGTTTAACTCCGACTAATTCACCCCTCTTATTCCCACATCCAACAAGGAGTAGTACGGTGGCAATTAAAACAAATATTTTTTTCATAAAAGATTTTGCTCTTTTAAGGGCTTTTCAATTTCTTCAATATAGATTTTACCGCGTTAAGATAAATAAAAAGATTCATTCACTCATCCTCTTTTTGTGGCTTTCCACCATCTATCAGGTAAAATATCGTTGCAAGCATCTAGATAATCTTGATGCATGCAAGATAATAACGTCTTACTTTTTGATTTATTATCTAAATAGTTTTCATTTTGTAATTCTATCCACCATCTTCCACTTTTTTTGCTCTGATGGAATACCATTTCTCGGTCCGACATTGCTACCGTATAGCGCTTAAAATTTTGACTTGTATTGACGGGATATTCACCAAATCGACAATTCACTCCTTCGATAAAGTACCAAATGACTTGCGCTAATAATTTATGAAAAAGCAGATTGTTCGGGAGGTCAAAAAAACCTGCTAAACTCAAGCGGTCACTAATTCCAGCGTATCGAGACAAGGCACAAATTGTTCGACTGTCAATTCCGTTTGGCGCTCCTTGTGCATAGGTTCCGTCAGATGAACTTCGGAGACTTTTCATATCAAAACTTGCGATGTCTGCTTCTCTAAAAGCTGGTTCGGTGACCTGATTATTATCCAGTACACTTCCTAAACGAATCGATTCAAAAAAAAGTTTTTCCATCAGATCCAATTCTTCTTGAGCAATAAGGTAGGATTGATACCCTATGTTGGTGTAATTATATAAATAGCTTGGGTTTTCCATGATGATTTTACTCATATAGGATTTTCCTGAAATTAATTCCTCGTCCTGTGAAAAGTCGAAACGATTATCAACGGAAACCATATTAACCCATTGCATGGCATCTTTAAAAGAACGATAGGCCGCAACAGTCAAATCTTGTGTCCCACCTATAATGACCGGAATAATGTCCATCTGCTTCAAGGCTATGCAAACTTCTTTTATTGCAAAGTAACTGTCTTCTGGAGTATCTCCGTTAGGCAAGTCTCCCAAATCAGCTACTTCAACACTCCAATTCCCTGGATACAATTGATAAAACTGTTTTCGGAATTCATCCATTTCGTAAGCTGTAGAAGAAAAGAAACCGTTTCGGTTCTCTTGGACTCCAAAAAGGGCTATAGTAACATCATTCAGCTCTGGGAAACCGTGACGCTCAGTATGTACTTTTATTTTTTTACCCAAAACTTGTTTTGGCAATAGTACCGAAACGCCAAAAACAACTTCATCAACGGGTTCAAAGAGATCCAGACTCATCTTCTTATTTCTTTTTTGCTGCCTTTGGCTTTGCTTTTGCTTTTGGCTTTGCTTTTTTCTTCGCTGGCTTTTTCGCTTCAATACGCTTTATAGCCTCTTCTAAAGTGATTTTTGTAGGGTCAATATCTTTTGATAATTCAATTTTCAATTTCCCCTTGATGATGTTGGATCTTCCCCATCGAGCTTTTTCTACACGAATTCCTTCGTCCTTCCAATCGTGAATTACCTTATCAATTTCTTTTTGGATTTTATCGTCAATCAATGTTTCGATATCTTGGGTGCTAAGTGCATCAAAATCGTACTTCTTATTTACATTGATGAACATGCCACTCCACTTAATGAAAGGTCCAAAACGACCACTCCCTTTTGTAACAGGAAGGTCTTTGTAAGTATATATAGGTGCGTCTGCCTTCTTCTTTTCTTCAATAAGTTCAATCGCCATTGCGTCGTCAACTTCCATCGGATTGGTTCCTTTTGGGAGCGATACAAATACTTCGCCAAACTTAACATAGGGACCAAAGCGACCATTGTTAATGGTAACGGGCTGTCCTTCATAATCTTCCAAACTTTTAGGCAATTGGAATAACTCCATCGCTTCTTCAAAAGTTATGGTGTCTAATTGTTGTTCGGTGGTTAAACTAGCAAACACTGGTTTTTCTTCGTCATCTGCATTTCCTATTTGAGCTATGGGGCCGAATTTTCCTAAGCGCACTTTGACTTCTCTTCCAGATTTGGGATCAGTACCCAGACTTCGTTCACCAGATTCGCGTTCTGCATTTTCTTGAACAAAGTTTACCATCTTATGGAAATCACCATAAAATTCTTTGATCATTTTAATCCAATCTTCATTCCCTTCAGCTATTTCGTCAAAACCTTTTTCAACTTGAGCTGTAAAACTGTAGTCTAAAATATCTTTAAAATTATTGACCAAAAAGTCATTTACAATCATTCCAATATCGGTAGGAACAAGTTTTCCTTTATCGGAACCGACCATTTCTGTCAAGAGCTTAACCTCGACTTCATCTTTATTCAAAGACAATTGATGGTAGTTACGTTCCGTACCTTCAACTACCCCTTTAGCAACATATCCTCGGTTTTGAACTGTTGAAATTGTAGGAGCGTATGTGGAGGGACGTCCAATTCCTAATTCTTCTAGTTTTTTGACTAAGGCAGCTTCTGAATAGCGATAAGGTGCCCTTGAAAATCGCTGGGTAGAAACTAGAGACTTCAAGTCAACGAGATCACCTTGATTAACCGCTGGCAACATCCCTTCTGCTTCTTCCTCATCTTCGTCTACACCTTCAAGATATACTTTTAAAAAGCCCTCAAACTTAATCACTTCTCCTTTAGCAGTAAATATTTCTTTATGCGTTGATGCTTGAATTTTTAGCTGTGTTCGCTCCAATTGTGCGTCGCTCATTTGAGAGGCAACAGTTCTTTTCCAAATCAACTCGTAAAGGCGCATTTGGTCGGAATCTCCTTCAATTTTAGCTTTGGTCACATCCGTTGGTCGAATGGCTTCGTGAGCTTCTTGAGCTCCTTTACTCTTTGTTTTAAAGGTTCGTGCTTGTGCGTACTCAGCTCCATAATTATTTTCAATGGTAGAAAGAACAGC
>CBFHHG010000088.1:0-5689 GCA_965655585.1 Candidatus Arcticimaribacter sp.
GACAGGGTCATTTCATCCTCATCAGCATCTTCTGCATTAAAGGTGTCATATGCTTCTTCTGCTTCACTTTTTGAAACAATCGATTCTTCTTTCGTATTATTCGATTTTTTAAAAAGTGGTTTTATTTTTAGAATAAGTGCTTCTGGTGTGACTTTCCAGTGAAGGACTATGAAAATTAAACTCCCAAAAATCAGGAGCGTTCCCATGCCAATCGAACCGATGTAATCGGATATAAAGTCTGATATTTCAAACCCCATTACCCCACTAAAAACTGGAATAATGTTTGAGTAATAGCCAAAGAGTAGGGCAAACCAAAGACTGTAATAAAGCCCCCAAGTCCATTGAGCAAGTAACCGTTCTTTTTTGGTGTTGAAGAAGAAAATCAGCCCGGTTATTCCAAATAAGTATGCCGGTATGTAGGCGGCTATACCAAATGCTTTATAGATAAAAAAATGACTGACAGCTGCACCTAATTTTGAAAGAATGTTAGCCGATTCGACGGTACGATCGGTCAACGCATTCAGTGTACTTTGATCTTGTTTCCAACTAAAAAAATAGGAGGTGAAGGCGATGAAAAGCAGTAAGCTGATTAGAATTAAAAACCCGCCAAATAAAATTTCACGTGTTCGCTTACTTTCTGGCGTTGCAGCAGAAAATTTAGGTAATCTAGGTGAAGTTGATTTTTTTGCAGTCATTCTGGCTTCCAATTCCTACAAAAATACAAATAATGATTGAATTAAAAACCTAAAAAGCCCCCTTTAAAGGAGGCTGTTTGTTAGGAGTCTATACTGCCTTGGACACGTTTCATAAAAGCGTTCAACGCCTCTTTTTGAGTTTGTCCGGCTTTGATGTCTTTTTGAACTTCGAGTGCACCATATAGATTAGAAATGAGCTCTCCTAAGACGTCAATTTCATCATCTTTGATCCCAGAATACTCGGTTATATGCTCTAAAACTTCTAGGGTTTCAATAATAAAATCCTCATCGTTTTCAGAAACAAAATTCGAAATATGCTTAATGAGCGGTAGTTTCATCTACAAAGGTTTTTAGTACTTCTGTTTTATTGGTTTGTACTTGCGACGCGAGGGCTCCCTTTTTAAAAGCAGCGAAAGTTGGGAGGTTGCTTACATCGGCCAGTTTTCTTGAGTTTGGATTTTTTTCTGCATCAATCAAAACAAAAGGGATGGCCTCGTGTTCCGAAGCCATCTTTTTGAATTTGGGTTTCATGATCCGACAATTGCCGCACCAACCTGCAGAATATTGTACAAGAACGCGATCGTTGTTGTCAATTAATTCTTGAAGTGAATCATCTGTGATTTCTTGAAACATAGGGAGGGATTTAGTGTGAGCTAAGGTAATCTTGCACCCCGTCACGGTTTGCATTCATCGCATCTTTTCCTTCTTCCCAGTTTGCTGGACAAACTTCACCTTTTTCTTGAACGTGGGTAAAGGCATCGATCAAACGAATGAACTCGTTTACATTTCTCCCTAGAGGCATGTGGTTTACACCTTCATGGAATACCATTCCTTCTTCGTCAATTAAATAAGTTGCTCTGTAAGTTACGTTGTCTCCATCGACTAAAAGTACACCCGTTTCTTCGTCATAACGTTCGTTCGAGATATCCAATATACCTAAAGTGCTGGCTAGGTTTCTGTTGCTATCTGCTAACAAATTATAGGTTACTCCTTCGATTCCGCCATTGTCTTTTGCAGTGCTTAACCATGCAAAATGTACTTCGGCAGTATCACAAGAGGCTCCAATAACGATGGTATTTCTTTCTTCAAATTCACCTAAGGCAGCTTGAAAAGCGTGTAATTCTGTTGGGCATACGAAAGTGAAATCTTTTGGGTACCAAAACAAAAGCACTTTCTTTTTGTTGTTTTTTGCTTCTTCTAATACATTAACGCTAATGGTATCACCCATTTCGTTCATTGCATTGACACTTAAATCTGGGAATTGTTTTCCTACTATTGACATGGTTATGTGTTTTAAATTTGGGACAAAAATAGCTTTAAAAACTAGAGCAGGAGGAAACTGAAATTAGTTTAATTTACAGCTGAATAAGTTTTCTTGATAATCTAAAAAACAGCAACAAAGCTAAGGATCAAACTCGTTGATTTCGAACTATTTGATCAGTTTAAAGCCCAATTACAAGTAAAATTTAGGAAACAATCTTTTTGATTTTAATACCAAAATAGGCATAGGTGAGTGTCATGATAGGGCTTAGCCAATTGAAGATTGCAAAAATGAAATATTCCCCAACACCAACTCCCAAAACTCCCGATTGGTAGGCACCACAGGTATTCCATGGGATCAGAACCGAGGTTACTGTTCCTGCATCTTCAAGCGTTCTGCTCAAGTTTTCAGGAGCTAAATTTTTATCAGCAAAAGCCTTATTGAACATCTTGCCTGGCAAAACAATGGATAGATATTGATCGGAAGCCGTAAGGTTGATGACAACACAAGAAGCAGCCGTACTTGCAAATAACTGGAAGGTCGATTGAGCGATAGAAAGTAATGCATTACTCAGTTTTTGTAAACCACCAATAGCATCCATAATCCCACCGAAAACCATGGCACAAATAATCAGCCATATCGTTCCGAGCATGCCTTTCATTCCTCCAGAACTGAACAGATCGTTGAGTAGTTCGTTGTTTGTGGTAACACTGATTTCCCCGATGATCGCATTCATCACCCCTTGGTAGGCACTCGTAACAGACAAGGCAGTTGCTCCAGCAATTTCAGCAACCAAGTTGGGCTGATAAATCAAAGCAAAAAGTCCTCCTAAAAGTGTTCCAGCTAATAAGGCAGCAAGGGGAGGGGTCTTGCGGATGATTAGAAAAATGACCAATAATGGAACAAGAAATAAACCAAGATTGATTGTAAAACTCTCTTTTATACTGGTTAATAAAATAGCGGTATCTGCTGCTCCAGAAGTATTTTGGAAAAACCCAAGGATTAGAAATACTATTAGGGTTATGATGATACTGGGAACCGTGGTGTGGGTCATGTATCGAATGTGCGTAAATAAATCAGATCCAGCCATTGCGGGTGCTAGATTGGTTGTGTCACTTAATGGAGAAAGTTTGTCGCCAAAGTACGCCCCAGAAATAACAGCGCCGGCAACCATTCCAACAGGAATGTCAAGGGCGCGACCGATTCCTATCAAAGCAATTCCTACGGTTGCCGACGTAGTCCAACTACTACCTGTAGCGATGGAAATGATGGCACAAATGACAATACAGGCGGGTAAGAAGATACTGGGGTGTAATATTTGAAGACCATAATAAATCATTGCTGGGATAATTCCACTCAACAGCCAAGTTCCAGCCAAGGCACCAACAAACAACAAGATCAGAATAGCACCTGTAGTAGATTTTAAATTGGACCCAATGGCTTCTATCATTTGATCGTAACCAACCTTATTTCTGAAGCCCACCGCAGCAGCAACTGCAGCTCCAATAAGTAAAATAAACTGGTTGGAACCTCCCAAGGCGTCGTCTCCATAAACGGTTACATTAAAAGATAATAGGAGTACTAAAATAATTACCGGTAAGAGTGCTTGAAAAAGGGTAATAGAAGAGGTCTTTTGATCCATAACATATACTTTCCCGTAATGATACGATTTTTAATTGTAAAATTATTTCTGGTTTTGTGATTTATAATGATGATATACTGCATTGATAAATCCTAAAATCACCCCTACACCAATGACAATATACCCTATTGTGAAGAGCTTCCCAAGGTCGGTAGCTGGCGAGAAGTCTCCATAACCAATTGTGGTGAGTGTTATGACCGAAAAGTAGGCAGCATCTATCCACGACCAACCTTCTATATAATGATAAAAGGTAGTTCCAAAACCAATAATGATTGAAGTAATTATTAAAAGCTTGCGGTATTCATTGTCGCGAAGAAAGGAGCGGATTATATTTACTAGATACATGGGCTTGATTTGGTAAATCAAATATACTAAAAAATGAAAAACACATATTTTCTTTATTGAAGATGGAAACATTCGTATTTTTGAACTGCAAATAATTTAAAAAACAAATGATGAGTAAATTTGATGTTGCTATTATCGGATCTGGACCTGGAGGTTATGTTGCTGCAATTCGTTGCGCCCAACTGGGAATGAAAACTGCCTTGATTGAAAAATACAGCACCCTAGGAGGTACCTGTTTGAATGTAGGCTGTATTCCATCCAAAACTCTTTTAGATTCTTCTCATCATTACGAAGATGCAATAAAACATTTTGACACCCATGGTATTGAGATTGCAGGTGAAATTAAAATTAATTTCGAAAAAATGATTGGACGGAAGCGTGCAGTTGTTGAGCAAACCACCAAAGGGATTGAGTTTTTAATGGACAAGAATAACATTACTGTTTTTCAAGGCCTTGGTAGTTTTGTTGATGCTACGCATATCCAGATTGCTGGTAAGAAAAAAGAAACGATTGAGGCTACCAACAGCATCATTGCAACCGGTTCTAAACCGGGCTCTCTACCTTTTATTACAGTAGATAAAGAGCGCGTGATTACGTCAACAGAAGCACTCGAACTTAGCGAAATTCCGAAGCACCTTGTCGTTATCGGCGGAGGAGTTATTGGTTTGGAACTCGGGCAAGTATACCGACGTTTAGGAGCTGCAGTTTCGGTAATTGAATACGCAGATCGCATTACCCCAGCGATGGATAGTGCTTGCTCACGAGAGTTGACCAAAGTATTGAAAAAACAAGGAGTTAAATTTTATCTTTCTCACGGAGTAAATAAAGTTGAACGAGCTGGTGAGACCGTACACATTACCGCTACAAACAAGAAGGGCGAGGAAGTTTCTTTTGAAGGAGATTACTGTTTGGTTTCTGTTGGTAGAAAACCCTACACTGCAGGATTGAATGCTGCAGCTGCCGGTGTTCAGTTGAACGAACGTGGACAGGTGGAAGTAAACGATCACTTACAAACGACAGCCGCAAATATTTATGCTATTGGCGATGTTGTTCGCGGAACGATGCTAGCCCACAAAGCCGAGGAAGAAGGAGTACTTGTGGCTGAATTTTTAGCAGGTCAAAAACCGCATATCGATTATAATTTAATTCCCAATGTAATCTATACCTGGCCAGAAGTTGCTTCTGTTGGTAAAACAGAAGAGCAATTGAAAGCTGCTGGAGTACAATATAAAGCAGGTCAATTTCCAATGCGAGCGCTAGGTCGTGCTCGTGCAAGTATGGATACGGACGGGTTTGTAAAAATCTTAGCTGACGCCGCAACTGATGAAGTATTGGGTGTTCATATGGTAGGTGCTCGGGTTGCTGATTTAATTGCTGAGGCTGTTACCGCTATGGAATTTAGGGCTTCCGCGGAGGATATTGCACGTATGAGTCATTCCCATCCAACCTATGCAGAAGCTGTGAAAGAAGCGGCTTTAGCGGCAACAGCCAACCGTCCTCTACACATTTAATCGCATACTCCGAGTGTCCAAGTGGTTAGTCCGCTAACCGCTGCGACGCAAGAATTGCTATAGCTACGCTTATTACATCCACATACGGGCATGTATTCTGTGGTACAAGCTTGATCTGGATTCGTAGCCATTACACAAGGATTAGCAACTTTTGATTTTGAAATAATTCGAACCAATTCGTAATGGTTTTCTGGGCAATCATCTGCACAATTACTGTTGTCTATAGGAGTAATAT
>CBFHHG010000089.1:0-5582 GCA_965655585.1 Candidatus Arcticimaribacter sp.
GTATCTTCAAAAATTAATAGCATCAACAATTCAATCATATGAAACCTACACTCCCATTTTTAAAGCCAATTCTTTTTGTGTTTATTCTAATCCTAATCGGTTGCACTAAAGTTACCCATATAAAGGGAGGTGTGGTATCTGCAATGCCCTATGCTTCTCAAGTAGGAGTTGATATTCTAAAAAAAGGTGGTAATGCCTATGACGCAATGGTTGCAACTAATTTTGCACTAGCCGTGGTTTACCCAGTAGCGGGTAATATTACGGGAGGTGGATTCTTTGTATATCGAAATGCAGACGGCAGTTCTGGAACTTTAGATTATCGCGAACAAGCACCTAATGCAGCACACCGTGACTTGTTTTTAGACGAAGCAGGAAATGTGATACCCAACAAAAGTACAGTCGGTGGCTTAGCCATTGGTGTTCCTGGCACGGTTGCCGGAACCCTCGAAATTCATGAAAAAATGGGATCCCTACCCTTGATTGACCTCATGCAACCGGCCATTGATTTAGCAGAAAAAGGGTATGCCATAACAGAAAAACAGGCCGCTAGTTTTAAGAGATATCGAGATTTATTTATAGAAATTAATGGTCCAGATACCTTTTACGGTAAAACCTTTGAAACAGGTGACACCTTAAAAAACCCAGCCTTAGGAAAAGTATTGAGAACTATTGCTTCTGAAGGCATTAAAGGCTTTAATTCTGGATGGGTGGCAGATGCACTGGTCAATCGGGTTCAAGAAGCTGGTGGGATCATTACCCAAAAAGATTTGGAGCAGTATGAAGCCAAGTGGAGAGACCCGCTTATCTTTAGTTATAAAGATTTAAAGATAATCTCTATGGGATTACCATCAAGTGGTGGTGTATGTTTGAATCAAATGATGAAAATGATTGAGCCTTATGACATCAAAGCCATGGGCCATAATACACAAAAAAGTATTCAACTGATGGTCGAAGCCGAAAGACGTTCCTATGCAGATCGCAGTGAGTTTTTAGGTGATCCTGACTTTGTTGATGTCCCATTGAATATTGTGTTAGATTCTCTATATATCCAAAAAAAAATGAGCAGCTTTGACTGGAATAGAGCTACTCCTTCTTCTGAAATCAAAGCTGGGGATTCTTATTATTTTGAAAGCGATGAAACTACTCATTTTTCAATTGTAGATGATCAAGGAAATGCCGTTGCCGTAACGACCACGCTCAATGGAGGTTATGGATCTAAAGTTTTTGTGGAAGAGTTAGGCGTTTTTATGAATAATGAAATGGATGACTTCAGCAGCAAACCAGGGGTGCCCAATATGTTTGGTTTGGTTGGAAACGAAGCCAATGCCATTGCACCAAAAAAGCGGATGTTAAGCTCCATGACACCCACAATTGTTGAAAAGAACGGTAACCTCTACTTAGTGGTTGGGTCTCCAGGTGGATCAACAATTATTACTTCTGTATTCCAAACGATTCTCAATGTTTACGAACACGACTTACCCATCCAGGAGGCTGTCAATGCAGCACGTTTTCATCATCAATGGCTGCCTGATTTTATTACATTCGAACCCAATCAATTTGAACCATCTTTACTTCAAAGTTTAAATGATCTGGGCTATGCAGGAGAAGAAAAAAATTCAAGAATTATCGGGAAGGTTGATGCCATATTAGTAGATGATTCTGGCCAAATTTCTTTAGGAGCAGACCGTCGTGGAGACGACACAGCAGTGAGCTATTAAAATTACTTTTATTTTTAAAGATTTAAAATTTTTTCCAGCCTAAAGTTGTATTTTTAGAGCTTAATATTGCTATGAAAAACAATTCAAATGTAATCGACGTCCAAGGGGCTCGAGTACATAACTTAAAAAATATTGATGTTCAAATTCCAAGGGATAATCTGGTAGTAATTACTGGCCTTTCTGGGAGTGGAAAATCATCACTTGCATTCGATACGATATACGCTGAAGGGCAGCGACGTTATATGGAAACTTTTTCTGCCTATGTCCGACAGTTTCTAGGAAATCTAGAGCGCCCCGAAGTTGATAAAATTGATGGCCTCTCTCCTGTAATAGCAATTGAACAAAAGACAACTTCTAAAAGTCCTCGGTCTACCGTTGGAACCATTACAGAAGTTTATGACTTTTTGCGTTTGTTGTTTGCTCGTGTTGGTACCGCTTATAGTCATCAAACCCTAGAGAAGATGGTCAGTTACACAGATGATCAAATCACTGAACTAATTCAACAGGATTACGCCAATAAAAGTGTAATGATTTTAGCTCCAATAATCAAGTCAAGAAAAGGCCATTATCGAGATCTCTTTGAAAATTTAGCCCGTCAAGGCTTTCTCAAGGTTCGGGTAGATGGCGTTATTGTTGAACTTTCTCCGGGTATGAAACTGGATCGTTACAAAACACATGACATTGAGCTTGTTATTGATCGTCTTCGTATCAGCGACAGTGTAGCTGGAATAAAACGTTTCCAAGAATCCCTTATCACAGCAATGTATCAAGGTGGGGATACCCTATTGATTTACGATGAAGAAAGCCGTAAAGTGCGTTATTTTAGTAGGAATTTGATGTGTCCGTCTTCGGGTATTGCTTACCCAAATCCAGAACCCAATAGCTTCTCATTCAACTCACCTAAAGGCATGTGTGGAGTGTGTAAAGGGCTTGGGACCCAACAAATTGTAAACCGTCAAAAAATAATCCCCGATACTTCTATATCCATTAAAGCTGGGGGAATCGTTCCGCTAGGACCCCAAAAAAACTCCTGGAGTTTCAAACAAATGGATACCATCGCTCAGCGGTATGACTTTAATTTATCTGACCCTATAGATCAAATTCCAGCTACTGCACTCGACGTTATACTGAAAGGGGGTGCTGAAACCTTTACCGTAGAATCAAAAACTTTAGGCATTACTCGAAGTTATAAAATTGATTATGAAGGCATTGAAAACTTCATTAAAAACCAATACGAGCAGGCTACTTCTACTAATATAAAACGTTGGGCAAGCGACTTTATGGATCAAAACGAATGTTTATCCTGTAAGGGCTCTCGTTTAAAAAAAGAAGCGCGTTATTTCAAAATAAATGAAAAGAATATTGCTCAGTTGGCCCAAATGGATCTTGATGAGCTGTACACCTGGTTCGATCAATTACCTAAATTTCTTTCTAAAAATGAAATGAAAATTGGTGAAGATGTAATTAAGGAAATTAAAACGCGACTTCAATTTTTATTGAATGTAGGACTCAATTATTTATCACTTAATCGTTCTTCAAAATCCTTATCAGGAGGAGAAGCTCAACGAATCCGTCTTGCAACTCAAATTGGATCACAATTGGTGGGCGTACTTTATATTCTAGATGAGCCCAGCATAGGATTACATCAGAGAGACAATGAACGTTTAATTCAGTCTTTGTTTGCTCTTCGTGACATTGGAAATTCAGTAATCGTTGTGGAACACGATAAAGACATGATTGTACAAGCAGATCATGTAATTGATATTGGTCCTTTTGCTGGAAAAAATGGAGGAGAGATCATCTCGGAAGGAAAACCTGATGAGATTCTAAGCATGAATTCGTTGACGGCTCAGTATTTAACAGGCAAGAAAAGGATTGAAATACCCAAAGAAAGAAGAGCCGGTAATGGAAAGTCGGTGGTGTTATCCAATTGTACTGGAAATAATTTAAAAGACGTAACGCTTACGCTTCCATTAGGAAAAATGGTAGGGATTACGGGAGTTTCTGGGAGCGGAAAATCTTCTTTGATCAACGGAACCCTATATCCGATACTGAATGCTCATTTCTTTAATGGAGTGGCCAAACCGCTTCCTCACAAGGGAATTACTGGCTTAGAACATTTAGATAAAGTTGTTGATGTAAATCAGAGCCCTATTGGACGAACACCTAGGAGTAATCCTGCTACATATACTGGAGTTTTTAGCGAAATTCGAAGCTTATTTACTCGAACACCCGAGGCTCAAATCAGAGGATATAAACCGGGGCGCTTTAGTTTTAATGTTTCTGGGGGACGTTGCGAAACCTGTATGGGCGGTGGAATGAAAGTAATAGAAATGAACTTTTTACCCGATGTTTTGGTAGAATGCGAAACCTGTCAAGGGAAACGATTCAATAGAGAAACCCTTGAAATTCGTTTTAAAGGTAAATCAATTGCAGATGTATTGAATATGACCATAGATCAAGCCTGTGCATTTTTTGAACTTATTCCGAAGATTTACAGAAAACTAAAAACATTGCAAGATGTTGGTTTGGGCTATATAGCACTTGGTCAATCCTCCACAACCCTCTCTGGTGGAGAAGCTCAAAGAATAAAATTAGCTACAGAATTATCTAAACGCGATACGGGAAATACCTTATTCATCTTAGATGAACCAACCACCGGTTTGCATTTTGAGGATATTAGAGTACTTTTAGAAGTATTGAATCATTTGACAAATAAAGGAAATACCGTAGTGATTATTGAACATAATATGGATGTGATCAAGCAAGTTGACCACATCATCGACATTGGGTATGAAGGCGGTAAAAATGGTGGTCAGATTATTGCAGAAGGTAGTCCAGAGGAAGTCATCAAGAATCTAAAAAGTCATACGGCGCATTATTTAGCTAAAGAAATATAACCCCATGAGTCAAAAATCTAAAAATAAAAGCTGGAATACCACCAAAACCAACGACTCTTGGTCGTTATTTAAAATCATGGGCGAATTTGTTCATGGATATGAAAAAATGGATAGTATTGGTCCTTGTGTATCCATTTTTGGTTCTGCAAGAACCCAGCCCGATCACACCTACTATAAACTAGCAACTGATGTTGCAAATGCCATCTCAAAAGCGGGCTATGGGGTCATTACGGGTGGTGGTCCTGGAATTATGGAGGCCGCAAATAAGGGCGCGCAACAAGCAGATGGGCCTTCCGTAGGACTCAACATAGCACTCCCTTTTGAGCAAAGTTCAAACCGCTATATCGATAAGGACAAGAACCTTTCCTTCGAATACTTTTTTATTCGCAAGGTTATGTTTGTAAAATATGCACAGGCATTTGTTGTCTTGCCCGGAGGATTTGGAACTCTAGACGAGTTGTTTGAATCCCTAACCCTAATACAAACTAAAAAAATAAGTCGCATTCCCATTATTCTTGTTGGAACTGAGTTCTGGAAGGGTTTGATCGACTGGATCAAGATTTCTTTAATTGAAGAAAAGCTGATTAGCCCAGAGGATCTTGATTTATTCTCGGTTGTTGATACCCAAGAAGAGGTATTAACCTGTTTAGAGAATTTTCACCCCAAGGGTATTTATCATCCGAATTTTTAAGACTTGTGAAAAATATATTGAAGGTTTTCATAGTGTTTTTCGTCATCCTCTCCACAAGCATTTATGGTCAGGAAACAATCCCTCAATACGATCTCAAGGTAAAACTCATAGAAAAAAATAAAACCCTTGAAGTTTTTGAAACAATACAACTTCTCAATACCACCAAAACTTCCTTAGAAACCTTATATCTAAACGACTGGTCTCATGCCTACAGCTCCTCAAAATCACCATTAGCACAGCGCTTTGCAGAAGAATACGATCGCAGGTTTATCT
>CBFHHG010000090.1:0-5491 GCA_965655585.1 Candidatus Arcticimaribacter sp.
TTTCTTTACTCGAATGTGATGAAATTAAAGGAGGTGTCAAATATAAGATGGGAATTGTTTTTGAATTAAAGGGAGAGGATAAACCCGCCTGCGTTGCAGAATTCATAGCAATCGCCTATGCTGGCCCTGGTAAAAAAGCACAAGAAGAAATTGCAAAAGCAACTGAAAAACCCAAAGAATCGGATACTGTTTTATTAGAGAAACAAGGTAATATTGCTGTTGTAACACTGAATCGACCTGAACGCTATAATGCCGTTACAGACGAATTGGTCACCAGACTTAATGAAATCATCGCTGAAATTCGAAACGACAGTCAAATTAGAGCTGTTGTGCTTACCGGAGCAGGAAAAGGATTCAGTGCTGGTGCTGATATGGAGTCGTTTGGAAAGGTAAGCCCTGAAGACGGAAGAGAATACATCACCAGAGTATACCAAGCCTTATTGCGAAATTTTCAAACCCTAAAAAAACCCATCATCGGAGCAATCAATGGAACTGCTGCTGGCGTTGGCGCCTCTATTGCCTTGGCTTGCGACCTTCGGGTCATGACACCATCAAGTGGAATTTTATATGCCTTCGTAAATATTGGATTGGGTCCCGATGGAGGAGCCAGTTGGTTATTGACAAGACAAGTAGGCTATTCCAAAGCATTTGAGATTGCCGTCGAAGGTAAAAAAATAAAAGCTGAAGAATGTTTAAGTTTGGGACTAACGAATAAAATTGTAGATGAAGACCAGCTTTTAGAAGCTGCTATTGAATGGGCAAAAGCGTTAGCAGCAAAGGCACCCATTGCTGTTGGAATCACCAAAGAAGACTTGGTCCATGCTATGGATAACAATCTTAGTGAATCCATTGCATACGAGGCAGAAAAACAAATCGCTGCTTTTGAAAGTTATGATTTGGTAGAAGGAGTAGCAGCTTTTGTTGAGAAAAGAAAAGCAAATTTTATAGGACACTAAAAAAACAACTAATGAATTTTGAAGCAATAAAAAGTAGCATAAAAACCTTTGTAGAAGAAGAACTACTCACGCTAGAACCTTGGATTTTAAATGCTGAATGGGAAGAGAAATTACCTAAACTAAACGAACTAAGAGAGAAAACTAAAGCACTGGGTCTTTGGCTTCCCCAGATTCCAAAAGAATACGGTGGTTTGGGGCTCACAAACGCTGAACACGGAGAAGTAAGTGAAATTTTGGCAGCAAACCCTTATGGCCATTATTGTTTTAATTGTCAGGCACCCGATGCTGGTAATATGGAAATATTAATCGAATTTGGTACGGATGCCCAAAAAGAAAAATACCTCTACCCGCTTTTACGAGGAGAAACTAGAAGTTGTTTTGCAATGACGGAACCGGACCATGCGGGATCTAATCCTGTGAAGATGGGCTCCGTTGCTCTAAAAGAAGGAGACAACTATGTGATCAATGGGCATAAATGGTTTACCTCTGCCTGCGACGGTGCAAGTTTTGCGATTGCCATGTTGGTTACCGATCCGGACGGAGATAACCCCCACGAGCGTGCAAGTCAAATTATTGTGCCTTTGGATACAGAAGGATTTGAATTTGTCCGTAATGTTTCGATTATGGGTCACACTGGGGGTGGCTGGGAAAGTCATGCGGAGATTAAGTTTAATGACTGCAAGGTGCCTTTAACTAATGTCTTGGGTAAAGATGGTGCCGGTTTTGCTATTGCACAAGCTCGTCTTGGTCCTGGAAGAATTCACCACTGTATGCGCTGGATTGGAATTTGTGAGCGTTCTTTAGACCTAATGTGTAAAAGAGCTGTTTCTAGAGAAATAGCCGAAGGAGAATATTTGTCAGATAAACAAACCATACAAAACTGGATTTCTGAATCCAGAGCTGAAATAAACGCAGCACGACTTTTAGTTCAAGATGCTGCACACAAAATTGATGTTCAAGGTGCAAAAAATACCCGAGCTGAAATTTCAATAATAAAATTTTTCTGTGCCGACATACTACAAAAAGTTATTGATCGCGCCATACAAGTTCACGGTGCTTTGGGAATGACCGATGATATTATCTTATCCTATTTTTATCGCCACGAACGTGCAGCTCGAATTTACGATGGAGCAGATGAAGTGCACAAAAGTCGTTTGGCACGTGCCATTTTAAAAAAGTATAAAGCCTAACACAATGAGTGTAACCCTAGATAAAGCAAAAGAAGTACGAAAAGGTGAAGGTATTGATGCTGCAGTTTTAAGTGCCTATTTAGCCAAAGCATTAAATAAGCCTGAAGGAAAAGTTGTCGTCAAACAATTCCCTTCTGGATTTTCAAACCTAACCTACTTAATAACCTTTGCGGAACAAGAATATGTTCTGAGAAGACCTCCCTTTGGGGCTAACATAAAATCGGGACACGACATGTCGCGGGAGTACACTATTTTGAGTGCACTCAACGGAACTTATGACAAGGCTCCCAAGCCCATTCTATTTGAAAAAGAAGCCGGTGTCTTGGATGCTCCTTTTTATTTAATGGAACGGGTGCAAGGAACAATTTTACGTGCTGGTACACCAAAAGAAAACCTACCAACTCCAGCTCAATTTCAATCGCTTGCCAACAACTTTGTAGATACCTTAGTTGAATTACACCAACTCGACTATAAAGCCATTGGCTTAGAAAACTTAGGTAATCCTGAGGGTTATTCAAAAAGACAAGTAGAAGGCTGGAGCAAACGCTATCAAAAATCGAAAACTTCTGAGGTACAAGCAATGGAAAAGACTGCCCTATGGCTTCAAGAAAACATTCCTTCAAGCACTGGAGCCAGTTTGGTTCACAACGATTTTAAATACGATAATTTGGTTTTAACACCCAATAAACAGCTCGAAATCAAGGCGGTTTTGGATTGGGAAATGACGACTCTAGGAGACCCTTTGATGGATCTTGGAACCAGTCTTGGGTATTGGGTTCATGAATCGGATCCCGAATTTATCGCACAAAATCAATTGAGTTTGACTTCTAAACCCGGCAATCCAAGTCGGGGTGAAATCGTTAGTTTATATGAACAAAGGAGCGGCAAAACCGTCGACAATATGGAGTTTTATTTTGTTTTTGGAGTCTTCAAAATTGCCGTAATTGTTCAACAAATATACTATCGCTACTCGCTTGGTCATACCAAAGATCCTCGATTCAAAGACCTGAATCAAATTGTGGAATTATATGGAACCCTTGCACAACAGGCGATTCAAAAAAAGAAAATCGACAACTTATTTTAACCAATATTCGTATGGAAACCACGACAAAAAAAGATTTAAGGGATTTTAGATTCGAAACAAGACAATGGTTAGAAACGCATTGCCCGAAAAGTATGAGAACCCCTTTAAAGGAATCATCCGATTATTATTGGGGAGGTAGCAACCCTACTTTTTCGAGCGAAGATCAAAAAGTTTGGTTTGAAAAAATGCTTGAAAAGAAATGGATTGTTCCTTATTGGGATGCCCAATATGGAGGTGGGGGTTTAAGCCCTGAAGAAAACAATATCCTTACCCAAGAAATGACGCGAATCGGAGCTAGAAAACCCCTGTTTAGTTTTGGGATTTCTATGCTGGGCCCGGCCCTTCATAAGTTTGCAAACGAAGAACAAAAGATGCGGTTCTTACCCGATATTACTGCTGGAAAAACATGGTGGTGCCAAGGCTACAGCGAACCCAATGCGGGGAGTGATTTGGCAGGCTTGCAAACCAAAGCAGAGGACAAAGGAGATCATTATTCGGTCAGTGGATCCAAGGTATGGACCTCCTATGCGGACAAATCGGATTGGATTTTTTGTTTGGTGCGTACCGACTTTGATGTACCAAAACACAACGGGATCAGCTTCCTTTTAATCGATATGAAATCAGCAGGTGTAAGTACACGCCCCATTAAATTAATCAGTGGGAAATCACCTTTTTGTGAGACCTTTTTTGACAATGTAAAAGTTCCGAAAGAAAACCTTATCGGTACCTTAAACGATGGATGGACAATTGCGAAATACCTTTTAACCCATGAACGCCAGATGATTGGTGGAGTTGGAGAAACCGATGTGCGCAAAGCTGTTCACGAAATTGCTTTAGAAAATCTACCCTCAAAGGACGGTATTCTTACAGATGGTATTTTACGAGCTGAAATTGCTGAACTAGAAATGAACGATGCCCTTTTTGGAATGACCATACAACGCATCACAGATGAAGTGAAAACTGGAATAAACGCTGGAGCCTTATCCTCATTCTTTAAATATTATGGAACAGAACAAAATGTAGCCCGCATGGAATTACTTTCTGCAATCACAGGAACTGAAGGCCTTTTATGGGAAAGCGAAAACAAAGATGCAGTAACAGAAGTTAGAACATTTTGTAGATCCAAAGGAAACACCATCGAAGGTGGAACCTCGGAAGTACAACTCGGAATCATTTCAAAACGCATCTTAAACCTACCTTCATAATTCGGAATTTATGGCACTTATACTAACAGAAGAACAACAGTTACTTAAAGATTCTGCAACAGAATTTTTAGCGATGAATGCTCCAGTTGAGCAATTCAGAGACCTCCGAGATAACAATTATAAAGCCTTTGACGAAAGTCTGTGGACAAAAATTGTCGAGATGGGATGGACCGCTTTGACCATTCCTGAAGAATTTGATGGTCTTGCATTTGGTTATGTAGGCTTAGGACAAATTTTAGAAGAAATGGGTAAAAACCTAACCAAGGCTCCCCTATTCTCTTCTATTGTTTTGGGCGCAACTGCCCTGATCCATTCTAAAAATCAGGAACTCAAAAAAGCATGGCTTCCTCAACTGATCGAGGGAACTAAACGTGTTGCATTGGCTCTAGACGAACACACGTATTTTGATCCAACAGCAATTGCAACTACTGCAAAATCCACTCCACACGGGTATACCCTTTCCGGCAAAAAAACAATGATCATCGACGGAGCTTCGGCTGATGCTTTTGTTGTTGTAGCCAATACTGAAGAGGGGGCGCCTGCTTTATTTATGGTTGCTGCCGACTCAAAAGGAATTACACTAACTACCGATGTTTTACTTGATGCAGGAACCTATGCTACGGTATCTTTTGATCAGGTAACCCTAGTTGCATCCGATCGTATAAGCGCTAAAGGCGAAGGGACTTCCTTATTGAATCGGATCCTAAATACAGCTTCAATTTGCCTCTCTGCCGAGATGCTCGGGATGATTTTGGAAGCTTTTGATCAAACTGTTGCCTATCTTAAGGAACGGGAACAATTTGGGAAACGCATTGGAACCTACCAAGCCTTACAACACAGAGCAGCCATTATGTTTTCAGAAATTGAATTGTGTAAAAGTATCGTTATTCAGGCCTTGCAAGCATTGGATTCGAATGCTGATGATATCGATCAGTTGGCAAGTTTAGCTAAAGCCAAATTGGGTAAAACCATCAAACTAGTAACCAATGAAGCCATGCAAATGCACGGTGGAATTGGAGTAACCGATGATGTGAATATTGGGTTCTATTTTAAAAG
>CBFHHG010000091.1:0-5428 GCA_965655585.1 Candidatus Arcticimaribacter sp.
GTATCCAAGAGTATTGAGATGATCGATCGTTTAGGTTTTGAAGATTTTACCTTCAAAAAACTTGGGGTCGAAATTGGATCGAATGAAAGTTCGGTGTATCGCTATTTTGAAAGTAAGCATGCGTTGCTAGTATATCTGATGAATTGGTATTGGAGTTGGATTGAGTATAAGTTGGTCTTCGCAACCTTGAATGTTGCATCTGCTCCAGATAAACTCAATACCGCAATTACTATTTTAACAGAAGAGGTGACAGAAGACAATTCTTTTTCTTATATCAACGAAGTGATGCTCAATAAAATTATTATTGCCGAATCTTCAAAAGCATACCACACAAAAGCAGTAGATCAAGAGAATAAAAAAGGCTATTTCAAAACCTATAAAGATGTTGTAGAACGAGTAAGTTCGATTGTGTTGGAAATCAATCCTACTTATGAGTTTCCGCACATGCTAATTTCGACCGTAATAGAAGGAGCACACCATCAACGTTATTTTTCTAAGCATCTTCCATCCTTAACCGATGTCAAAAAAGGAGAGAATAATATTGTGCGTTTTTACACAGATGTGGTTTTAAAACAATTGCTAACTAATGAATAAAAATAAACATATACCATTGTCCATATTTGGTTTGATGACTCTTTTTATAGTTGTTGGTTCGATGACAGTTGCGCCTCTAGTATTTTCATTGGAAGACTTTAAAAGCACAGAACTAGTTTTAGAAGACACCTGTTTAGAGAAACAATCTAATGATAAGGAGAGCCAAGAGGAAGAGGATACTAAGGATGAAAAAGAAGAAGTATTTCTATTAATTTTTTCTCAATATAATCTAGCCTTGATCGAGAATACTACTATTTACAGCGCACAAAACCACCTAATGGGTTTTACACTAGAAACCCATATCCCTCCACCCGAACAAATTTAATTTTTTTGCTTTAAAAACTACTCAAAGATTACTTTGTGTAGAACCTTAGTTTAAAGCTTGCCCATTTATTTTCAATAGGTAACCAATCGGTTACTTCTTGTCTAACACATTAACGTATAACAAATGAATAATTCAAATCCATTTAAAAATTTAAAATCAGATATACCCGCAAGTATCGTAGTTTTCTTCGTAGCAATTCCTCTTTGTTTGGGGATTGCATTGGCGAGTGGAGCTCCACTATTTTCGGGATTAATAGCAGGAATCGTGGGGGGTGTTGTAGTAGGTTCCCTAAGTGGTTCGTCAACGGGTGTTAGTGGTCCAGCTGCTGGTTTGGCTGCCATTGTTCTGACAGCAATTGGTACACTCGGAAGCTTCGAAAACTTCCTGCTAGCTGTTGTGATAGGAGGTGTTATCCAAATAATTTTTGGAATTCTTAAAGCAGGTATTATTGGTTATTATTTCCCTTCTTCTGTAATTAAAGGAATGCTTACTGGAATCGGAATCATCATTATTCTAAAACAAATTCCACATTTCTTTGGATATAATTCAGCCCTAGAAGGAAATTTTGCCTTTTTTCATCTGGATGGAGAAAACACCTTTTCTGAAATAATTAACTCTCTTAATTTTATTAGCCCTGGTGCAACTCTAATTGCAATTATTGCTATGTTCATCCTACTTTTATGGAGTAATGTATTGACTAAAAAAGGTAAAATTTTCCAACTCATACAAGGACCTTTGGTTGCTGTTTCTGGTGGAATTGTTTATTATTTTGCAACTCAAGGCAATCCAACTTGGGGGATTTCACCTGATCTTTTAGTTCGCGTTCCAGTGCCTGAAGATGCTGCTTCTTTCTTTGGTCAGTTTAACTTCCCAAATTACGGGGCAATAACCAACCCGCAAATTTGGATTACTGCTTTTACAATAGCCTTAGTTGCTAGTTTAGAAACCTTGTTGTGTGTAGAGGCAACAGATAAGATTGATCCTTACAAAAGAGTTACACCAACCAACCGAGAATTGTTAGCTCAAGGTGCTGGAAACATGCTGTCAGGAATGATCGGTGGACTTCCCGTAACACAGGTAATCGTTCGAAGCTCAGCGAATATTCAGTCGGGTGGAAAAACAAAAATGTCTGCTATTATTCATGGAGTATTATTACTTTTTTCAGTGATTCTGATCCCTACGCTGTTGAATAAGATTCCGCTATCTGTTCTAGCGGCTATTCTCTTTATTGTTGGATATAAATTAGCAAAACCTTCCTTGTTTGTTTCCATGTATAAATTGGGTTGGAAACAATTTCTTCCCTTTACAATTACAGTCACTGGAATTATTTTTACCGATCTTTTAATTGGGATAGCTCTTGGTTTAATGGTTGGAATTGTAGTAATTTTGATCAAAAGCTTTCAAAATTCACATTTCTTGCATATGGAGGATAAAAGTAATGGAGTACATAAAATCAAAATGACCTTAGCAGAAGAGGTTACTTTCTTTAATAAAGGTGCAATTCTCAAAGAACTTGATAATTTGCCCCGCGAAAGCTATCTAGAACTAGATGTTAGAAAAACACGTTATTTGGATAATGACATCATCGAAATTCTAGAAGATTTTTCTGAAAAAGCGAGAAATAGAAAGATTAATATTAATTTAATATCTGAGAGAGGGATCCAAGAAAATCCGGATAGTTTTATCCAGTTTTTTCAACTGACCCCAAGAACAACTTAATACAAACTAAATACTAAACACTAAAAACAAAAGTTATGAAAGCACATACAAAAGATACACAAGATTTAATGACACCTAGCTCTGCATTAGCAGCTTTGAAGGCAGGAAATGATAGATTCTTAAAAGGGAATCAGGTTGCTAGAAACCTAAACCAACAAGTAGATGAAACTAGTGGAGGACAATTTCCTTTTGCTACCGTTTTGCATTGTATCGATTCTAGAGTATCGGCTGAGCATATATTCGATCAGGGTATTGGCGATTTATTTAGCATTCGAATTGCTGGAAACTTTGTAAACGAAGATATTTTAGGAAGCATGGAATTTGCTTGTAAACTAGCGGGAACCAAAGTTCTTGTGGTACTTGGGCACACTGCCTGTGGCGCAATCAAAGGAGCTTGTGATCATGCACGCTTGGGGAACCTTACCGCATTGATCAATAAACTGGAGCCAGCAGTAGAAGCGGTTGATTCTCCTGCAGAAGCAGATTTAAGAAATTCATCGAACAGTGATTTTGTAAATGCAGTTGCTGCTAAAAATGTGTTGATGACCATCGATAATATCCGAAGCCAAAGTTCTATTCTAAAAGAAATGGAAGCAGATGGCGCTATTCAAATTGTTGGGGGTATGTATGATATAGCAACAGGAAATGTCAATTTTTATGAATAAGAAACTAAGTATATTTATGGCAGCATTAGCATTTATGCTCATGCTGCCTTCTTTAACTCAGGCCCAAGACAGTGATTTTGGGAATTGGTTGATTTATATCGGAAGTAAAAAACTGAATGCCAAGTGGAATCTGCACAATGAAATTCAATACCGAAATTACAACGCCATAGGCGACCTAGAACAATTGTTGTTGCGAACGGGAATAGGTTATAACCTCTCCGAAAACAACAACAACTTACTTTTGGGGTACGGTTTTATCGCATCGGAGAATTATGTGGGCGACAGTGATGATAAAAATACGGTAAACGAACATCGAATTTTTCAGCAGTTTACAGCCAAACAAAAGGTAGGTTCAATTGGATTGACTCATCGCTATCGTTTTGAACAACGTTTTGTTGAATCAGATTTTAAAGCGCGTTTGCGTTACTTTTTAGCCCTTAAAATCCCTTTTGCCAAAGCAAAGAATGCGGAAGAGGGAGAAGAGCAGCAGCCTTCAAAGTTTTATCTATCTGCCTATAATGAGGTTTTTTTAAACACCAAATCTTCTGTGTTTGATCGCAATCGAGTTTATGGCGGTTTGGGTTACCAGCTGAACAAAAATGTACGCATCGAAGCGGGTTATATGAATCAGATTTTTGAGGCCAGTAGTAGGGATCAATTCAACCTGATCACCTTTGTGAATTTCTAAATCCGTATCTTTTTTAGAAATTTGTTGTACTTTTTATGGAATAAAAGTGATGAAAATACTATTTTCATATTAGTAATTATACCCTGTTGATGACGTTAATAAATTCTTTAACGTCATCAATATTATTGTATCGTACTTGTTTAATAATAAATTTTAAATTTTTTTTGTTATGAAAAAAAATATTCGATTTGCTATTGCACTCCTTTTTTTCACCTTTGCACTTTACTCTCAAAGTAACCCAATACCCATTGCAGTTGGGGATGTTTTTGTGGTTGGCGCAGTAGAGAACAACAACTACACCTATATTAATTTTCCCAAACCCAACATCGTCATTAAAAAAGGCGGACTTGTAAACTTCAAAAACATTGTGGGTAAAAAAGTTAGGGTAACCTCAATAAAAGAAAAAAAGAATGGGACCTTAGTTGCAACGATTCAGTTGGTCTCTAAGCGGCTTTTCTTTAAAAGTCATAAGACGGTGACCGTAAAGATTATCAAAGCATTACAGTCCAACGAGTTGTTGAGACCAAAGACAAGCTAATTTCCGACTGGCTGATTTTGTGAGATGGTTGAATTTTGTTTTTACACTTCTATTCAGTTTAATCGTAAACAGCTTTTCTTTACATAAGTCCCTAAAACTAGTAGAACAGCTCAAGTTACTGTAGAAGGCATTGGCATTTTGTGTTTTTTAAGTTTATAAAATCAAAACTACAAAGCGGAGCTATGGTTTTAAGTGTTGGCTTTTCCATAATATTTTTTCTTCAACCAGAAGGAAACTCGAACCAATAAAATCAACGCTGGGACTTCAACCAAAGGCCCAATTACTCCCGCGAATGCTTGTCCAGAATTTAGTCCGAAAACTGCAATTGCAACTGCTATAGCTAATTCAAAATTATTGCCTGCTGCTGTAAAAGCTACTGAAGCTGTTTTATCATATTCTGCTCCAGATGCTTTGGTAAAGAAAAAGCCGATGATGAACATTAGTGTAAAATAAATAAGTAAAGGAATTGCAATTATCAGAACGTCCATTGGAATTGTTACAATCAATTCTCCTTTTAGTGAGAACATAACCACTATCGTAAACAAAAGTGCAATTAAAGTTATGGGTGAAATTGTTGGAATGAAGTTGTTGGTGTACCAATCTTTTCCTTTAAGTTTTACCAATATTAGTCTACTTAAAATTCCCATTACAAACGGAATACCTAAATAAATAGCGACACTTTCTGCAATTGTTCCGATTGAAATATCCACAATCGCTCCTTCAAAACCAAAATAGGGTGGAAGAACCGTTATAAAAATCCAAGCATAAAAACTGTATGCAAACACCTGGAAAATACTATTCAATGCAACCAAACCAGCTCCATATTCGCTACTACCTTCTGCGAGGTCGTTCCAAACCAAAACCATTGCAATACATCGAGCCAAACCAATTAAAATTAG
>CBFHHG010000092.1:0-3092 GCA_965655585.1 Candidatus Arcticimaribacter sp.
TCTTGCCCTAGTGTATCAAACGAAACCTAATAAGGTTAACCGTTATTTCTTACTCCATCTTTGAACTTTACTCTTTCAGGTTCGCCAAACCCAACCTGAA
Organism: Candidatus Arcticimaribacter sp.; assembly: GCA_965655585.1. Taxonomy (GTDB): domain Bacteria; phylum Bacteroidota; class Bacteroidia; order Flavobacteriales; family Flavobacteriaceae; genus Arcticimaribacter. Next base: position 101 of record CBFHHG010000092.1, read on the forward strand.
TCTGTTTGTTTCTTTCTAGAGGTTAAAAATGAACAATCTACCATGATATTACAGGGAAGCTAATAGAAACACTTTGTTAATTAGATTTAGTAACTTTAAATAATTTAAAACGAAAAAATGAACTCAAATACTGTAACATTTGAAAAAAAGTGGATTGATCGGGCAATACCATTAAGGTTTAAAATAAACTTTTGGCTTTTAAAACAATTAGGTTTATTCGGTTTTGGTTTTTTTGCCTTTTTAGCAGGAGCTGGGGCAACTGTAATTATATATGAGGTTTTACTTTAGATATTTAACTTGTACATTTACAACGATAGGGACAATTAAAATCTAATTAAAATGCCAAGAAATCTTTTCCCAATGTGGGGCAACAATGAATGGACAAAATCAATGTTTAAGAAATATTGGTTGGCTGTAATTTTAATTATTATAGGATGTATTTTAATTATAGTCGATTTAGATGAGTGACAAATCAACCTGGGAGTACCAAAACTTATCGGTTTAATTAGAAGCCAAGCATCCCTTTAGAGGTTTAGCTTTAAAAGCTTAACTATCATTAGTCTTTCTAGCTGTTTTAAAGAGTTTCCTTGCAGTTTCTAGTTTCTCTTTTGATGCACATCCCAAACGCTTTATGTGTCTTAGTGTCGTTTAAATCTTAGTAAAATATCCATCCTCAAACACATTTATCTACAAATTCATTGGTAAGTTTACCTAAGGGTATGTTATCAGTTCCTGCTACTGATGGTGTTTAATTTACTACTACGTTAGTAGCTCCAATTAGTTACTAGGACAAGTTCCCCAGATGGGTTTGTTGTCTTCTGTAAGGGCTGAACCATTAGAAAATTCATCATCAGGCTCAGATTGAAAATTAGAAACACACCAATTGGTTAAGTCTTGATTAAAATTAGTTGCACCACCAAACATACCATTCATATTGGTTACACTTGAAACATCCCAATTTCCTATAGGTTGATTAAATGACTCCGCAAATAAAAACATATGTTCTAATACCGTTACATTTGAAGTATTCCAATTGCCTATGTTTTGATTGAATACTTTAGCATTGTAGAACATTCCCTGCATATCATTGACACTAGAAGTATCCCAGCTCCCTATATCTCGATTAAAATTAGAGTTTGCAAACATATACCTGACAGTAAGTGCATTAGGAATTTTCCAACTTCCAATATCCTGATTGAATGAGGTAGCTCCATCAAACATATGCCCCATTTGAACAACGGACGATAAATTCCAAGATGAGATATCTTGATTAAATTCTGAAGAAGCTATAAATACAAAATTCATATTGGTCACGTTAGAAGTGTCCCAAAAACCAATATCATAATTAAAAGAGTTGTCCCCAAAAAAATTATTATCTGGAAAATCTCCCTCCATATCGGTTACTAGTGTAGTACATAAATTAAAATTATTATTTGCAAATTGGTCCTTTATAGTTGAATCATCAACAACAGTATAAGTAACTCCATTAATTACAGAAGTGTCTCCTACAGTAGCCTCTGGACATTTACAAGTTCCGTTTTCAAAGTATATCTTATCTGAAGTTGTAGAAGTACCATCAGGACAAGTTCCCCAAACAGGTTTGTTGGCGTCTGTTAGAGCTGAATCTTGAGTAAATGTTTGTGGCTCCGATGTGAAATTTGTAACACACCAGTTTGTTAAATCTTGATTGAATGCTGTAGCTTCAAAAAACATACTTTCCATGTTTGTCACACTCGAAGTATCCCAGTTACCAATATCTTGATTGAAATTCGAAGTCAGGGCAAACATTACAAACATATTTTTAACATTGGATGTATTCCAATTCCCAATATCATTATTAAATGAAGATTCTAAAAACATCCCTTCCATTGAAATTACATTAGACGTATCCCAATTCCCTAGGTCTCCATTAAATTCAGTTGTCTTTAAAAACATACTCATCATGTTGGTTACGTTAGAAGTATCCCAAAAGCTAATGTTTTGATTAAAAGAATTGTCCTTGAAAAAGTTAGTTGCCTCTGGCTCTGAAGTATCTACTCCCATATCAGTTACCAAGGTTGTACACAGATTTACATTCCCATTCGCAATTTGCCCTGCTATACTATTGTCGTCTACTGCCGTATACGTTACCCCATTAATCACAGCAGTATCTCCTACTGTTGCATTAGGACATTTACACGTATTGTTTTCAAAGTAAATTGATGCTACAACCACATTTATAATAACTGTTCGTTGAACTACTGTTGCGTTGTTTCCTGCTGCATCAGAAACACTATACAATATCGTATAGGTTCCAGCTGTGAATGTATTAACTGCTCCAGAGATTGTTATTGATGCAGTAAGGTCTCCATCCACATCATCAGTAGCTGTTGCTCCTGGGTCAGTGAAGGTGTCTCCAACGGTTAGGTTGATTGTTGAAGACCCTATTAATGTAATTATTGGTGCTGTTGTATCTAGTGTATTTACAACTACTTCTCTTGATACAGAAGCTGAATTATCTGAACTATCGGTAACAGAATAAACTACAGTATACGTTCCAGCTATTGAAGTGTCTACAGTTCCTGAAGTGGTTATTGAAGACGTAATATCTCCGTCCTCGTTGTCTGTTGCGACACATCCATCTTCTATGTACTCATCTCCCACTTTAAGAATAATAGTAGCAGAACCGGTTAAGCTAATCGTTGGAGGTAAATCTAAACTAACGATAACAGTTCTTAGCACAAAAGCAATATTACCATCAGTATCTGAAGCTGAATACACGATAGTATATGTTCCCTCTGTAGCTGTGTCAACAGTTCCTGAAGATGTTATCGAGGAAGTTAAATCACCATCCAAATTATCTGAAGCCGTTGCTCCTGGGTCTGTGAAAGTCTCTCCTACTTCTATGTAGATTTCAGAAGAACCAACAAGAGAAATAACGGGTGGATAAGAAGTGTCTGTAGCTTCATCGTATGTTTGGTCTCTATTTCCTTCTGCATTATCACTACAGCCA
>CBFHHG010000092.1:3191-5304 GCA_965655585.1 Candidatus Arcticimaribacter sp.
ACTACTGCGTCTGGAACAGGGCTATCCTTAGAACAGGATAATAGAATACAAAAAATAAGTATGGCTAGCCTTTTCATGAATGATAATAGTTAACTCAAATATATTGAATTTATAAATGAGTGTAATGTCAAATTTAGCACATTACCATTACAAGTTAAAGTAAAATTAGCTGCATTGTATTGTTACTGTATTTTTGGAGTAGTATCTAAATCATATATTCCACAAACAATGGCAAGTCTATAACCTCATCTACTTCTTGTTTTAACTTAGATAGCGTGTTTTGTATGGCTATTTGCACTAACCAAAAGAGTGTGTAAAAATTGAATAAATAAAGGCAAGTGGTTTTGAGCATTATATGCCTCACTACAGTTGTTGCTTTCGAAGGTTTTTTTGTACTTAGTTACTTAAAATTCGGGAGAGAAAGCTTACTCCGACTTTCTTTGAAAAAAAGCTTCAACATCTCTGTCTGAAAGCATAGTTACGGCTGTGCGACAATTGAATGGACCAGAAAAAGCACAACGATTATCATCAAAATCACTTCCTTCCCATCTATTAAACTCATAACCTTCAGCAGGAGTTGCAGTAATTGTTATGGTAGCTCCTTCATCATAAGTTCCAGTAGCTTCTGGTGTTACTGAGCCTCCTTCTGAGGCTGTAATTGAAAGAGTATATTGAACAGGAGCTGGTTCTTCAAAAACAGTGGCGTTCTTTGAACAAGCTAAAAGAAGAAAAAGAATAAATAGGGAAGATTTTTTCATTTAATCATATATCAACGCTAATATACTATTTTTTTATGGTTAAACTTATTCTGACTTACTCTCAAAAAAAGCCTGAACAGCTCTATTTGAATTCATCAATATAATACAGCGAGATTTCCCTCGAGCTCCCGCCAACTCCGAATTCTTACATATTAAATTATCATTATCTGTTCCTAACCATCTGCAAAACGTGTATCCTTCATCTGGGATTGCTGACAATGTTAATTGAGCTCCTTCATCATAAGCTCCAGTAGCTTCTGGTGTTACTGAGCCTCCTTCTGAAGCAATCACAGTCAAAGTATATTGAGTACGAGCTTGAATTTCTGAGCCCGTTTTTTCAGTTGAACAGCTATAAAACAGTGCAATGGCAACAAGCGAAATAAGCAGAAAAGAAAAGGTATATTTTTTCATTTTAATTTTGAATTGTGAGGGTTACACTTAAATATAAAATCACAACTCCTTGAGTTCACAAAAGGTACTTCCTTTTTCTTTTTTAATCTAAGCATACCGAAATAGAAATAACGTTAATCGGTAGTTAGTTTTTCTAAATTCGACATGCTCTCTGGAGAACTCATCTCCGGAGCGAAATTCATATCATATGTTTTTTTTCCATACATCTCTAAAGATTTAGAGAAATTATCGAGGTCTTTCTCGTAGCTATTATCGCCATAAATCTTGTTGTACATAGTATACACTTTCATCCACTCATCACTATTATCAGAACCTAATTCAGCATAACTGCTATGACCAAAAACCACCATTGCCATATTTCCGTCACATCCAGAACCACAATTCCAAACCTCCAAAAAGATGTCAGCACGTGAAGATTGTATTGCTTTTGCAACATTGTTTCTAAACCTCCAGAACTCGTCAGACATTTCTGCTTTGTAGGTGTATTCCATAACCCTTCTTAAAGGCTTATCAAATGGACTCACGGTAACATGAGACGCCTCTTTGCTATACCACATCCAGCGAACTTTAGAATCAGTAACGTACTGAGAAACCTCATCTTCCCATAATTTTCTAGATACTTTTGGAGCTTTTGTATCAAATCCAGATAGCTCCTCTTCATATCGAACTCTAAAGTATTTACCCGTATTGTCACCCGAAGTAATATTGAAGGTGAAAAATCGAAGTTGACCTTCTTTAGTGTTGTACATTTTTGTTTTCTTTTCAACTCCAGCTCGAAATTTCTGATTCTTACCTTTCTCAACAGAAATAATTCTTGATTGAATAACTTGACCAAACGTCATCGTTGCCGACAGCATAAAGAGTAATGACAGTAATTTTTTCATTTTAAAATAAATTATAGTTTATAGTTATAAAGTTATAATAAATTTATTTTAATTGCAAAT
>CBFHHG010000093.1:0-5251 GCA_965655585.1 Candidatus Arcticimaribacter sp.
TCCGATCTCAAAAACATTTTTAAAGCTAAAGTTTCCTCCAACACTCATTTGGTTGGCAGTTCCTGGGATTATTTTTGCGGTAATATAAGGACGAAGTGAAGAGTCAAAGAAGCCAAGGTCTATGGTATAACCTGCAGCCATATAAAGGATTGGGTTTTGGTTTTGAATGAATGAACTATCATCTATAAACTTTTCTGGATTCAGAAAATTAGGCGTTCCTAATGAAAAATACAGCTTCTCTCCCTGAATTAAAAACCCAGCACCAAACACCGGATAATTTCCTTGATTGGTTGTCGTAATGTATGGGTTAGAGTCGGATATAATTCGATCCAAGTCTTCCAGGTTTGTCTTTTTAGAAGCCAGTCCAGCTTTCAATCCCAGGTTCAGGGTGAATTGCCCACCCAATTTAAGTTTATAACTAGCATCAAGAGAATATTGATTTCGGGTATCGATGAATATTTTATTTGAAATTACAGAAACTCCAAAAGCAAGATTCTTTTTTGGAGCACCTGAATAGAACAGATAATTCGATCGAGGTGAATCCGCAATTCCCGACCAAGTTGTTCGTGTAACGATCGCCACCGATTTGCCTTCAGAACCCACATAAGCGGGATTGAACGCATTCATAAAAAAGCGCTCCATCAACAAGTTCTCTTGCGTTTGACTGAACGCAGCTGTACTTAGAAGAAAAAGCACAAAGGTTATATAGTGGTTTTTCATAAAATCTTAATTAAAAATATAGAGCCAACCCGTTAGCGGTTCCTCCTTTTCGCCAATATAAATTTCATACAAGTAAGGACCGGTAGGGAGCGCTTTCCCTGTTTTATAATGGGTACCCTTCCAATCATTTTGATATTGAATAGCCTTGAATACTACAGATCCGTTAGGACTAAATACCTTCACTAAAGAATAGGGGTACATTTCAAGATTAACAATTCTCCAAGTAGCTTCTATTCCATTGGATTGTGGGGTCAAAACAGGGGATACAAAGGCTGCGTCATCTGGAAAACCGTCGTTGTTGATGTCTGGATCTGCATTGTCTCCTATGCCGTCTCCATCGGTGTCTTTTGATTCATTTGGATCTTGAGGGAAGGCATCGATATTATCGTGCACGCCATCGTTATCTGCATCCCAGTCGGCATTATCTCCAAAACCATCGCCATCGGTATCCAAGCATTCATAAGAATTGAGTGGGTAGAGGTCGTCTGGGTCTAAGCATCCATCGTTGTCATCGTCTTCATCAATACAATCTGGAATTAAATCACGATCAAAATCATCGGGAAGAGACCAACGCAGCAGCGGATTAGAACCACATTCTGTTTCATCATCATCGTAATAATCATCGCCGTCGTCGTCTGTATCGGCATTGTTTCCAATACCATCATCATCGGTATCGAGCCATTCAAAGGAGTCAAGGGGGAAGGCATCGTTTCGATCTAAGAAGCCATCATTATCATCATCTGTATCTGCATTATTCCCTATCGTATCTCCATCGGAATCGAGCCATTCTTGGGTATTAAGCGGAAGATCATCTTCTGTGTCTAGGTAGCCATCATTGTCATCGTCTGTGTCGATACAGTTCGGAATATAATCGAGGTCAAAATCAGCTGGGACAATGCTATTGTCGAGTGGATCGGAACCACAACCAACTTCATCAGCATCCGAATATCCATCGTTATCATCATCTGCATCTGTATTGTTTCCAACGCCATTGCCATCAGTATCAAACCATTCGCTGGGATTAGCAGGGAAAGCATCGGCACCATCATCATAGCCATCACCGTCACTGTCTTCGCTAAATGGGTCTAATCCAAGAGCAATTTCATCCGCATCAGCAACACCATCGTTATCATTATCAGCATCACAGGCATTTCCAATACCATCCAAATCAGAGTCTTCTTGATCGCTGTTTGGTGTCAATGGACAATTATCTGCGCTATCCGGTATTCCGTCGTTGTCATCGTCTGGGTCACAAACATCACCAACCCCATTTCCATCGGTATCGACCTGATTGGGATTGTAGGTATTGGGGCAGTTATCAGCTTCTCCAAAAATCAAATCGTTATCTGGGTCAAGTTGACTTTCGGAGCAACCATCCGCATTGGCAGTTTCTCCAGAAGGAGTGGCAGGACAGGCGTCGAAAAGGTCTACGATCCCATCTTGGTCGGTATCGGGATTCAACGCAATGGAATTATTTAATAAACCATCTGCTACATTTCCAAGGGCATCATAAATTGAATTTGAGACTGCATTTACTGAAAGTATTTCATTCCCGTCAGGATAACCCTGGATGGGCAACACCATGGTGTATTGTGAACCATTAAAAGTTAAGCTACTTGGAACACTTGCGCTCAATGTAGCAGTACCTCCAGCAATACTCAATGCAAAATCCGTGGGAGCTAGATCCCCTGTTGCTAAAGCTGTACTGAAAGTAGCTTCATCAAACTGAAGGGTAATCGTAGCATTGTTGTCTGCAATTGTTAATGCGTTTAATCGAGGACCTGTTTTATCATTGATTGGAAATGTAAAGCTTTTGTTGAAGGTGTTTACGCCATCACTGACCTGAATGTATACATTCGCAGAAGTTTGAATCTGATAATCGAGCTCAGCATTCAACACCAATTGATTTCCACTAACTACAAACAAACCATTGTCTGCATCGTTAGTTCCGTTTCCATTCACTAAAGCAAAACTAAAGCTACTGTTGGCATCAAGATCTTCAGCTTGCATTGTTCCAACAATAGTATTTAGTGGTGCATTATCGTCGATTGAAAGGGTAGGCCCGACAGATGAAGTAGATCCTCCCGAATGTCGACTTTCAAATGCTGTATAATTAGTATCTAATTCATCGTCTGTCAAGGCGGTTTGGTAAACTAATATCTTCGACATCTTACCTCTAAATTTGTTATTTACATCGGAGCGTGCATTTCCAAAAGATAAGTTTCCATAAGGGTTGTCATTTCCAGCTTGTTTTAATGTTTTGGTATTATTGATAAAAATCTTTTGATTTTTTACATAGGCAAACCGAGTCCATTGATTGGAAATCAGTGTGGTTGGGAATTGCGAAGCTGATAGTCCGTTCCCATCCGTTCTGAATTTATTAAGATTGGTAAAGGTGTAACTCCCTGCGTTTCCATTATAAGTCAATAAGTCACGTTGTCCGGAACTGATGTTGTCGTACATCCAAACTTCAATGGTTAGGTTTGTTAAGCCGCTAGCGTTAATACTTTGAACGATATCGTTCCCGTCAAACTCGAAGTATCCATCGGTATTATATTCAGGTCCAATTAGAGTGGCATCGTTTCCATTGCCACTGAGGTCGTACCATGTATTCCCTGTCCCATCATATGAGTTTACATTGGCGGCATCAAGATGAAGAATTAAGCCGTCTGTACTTATTCCTGAACCAAAATTGATGTCAGTTGGTGTCGAATCATTGGTATCTGAAACAGTAAGCGTAAACGCCTCGTAATAGTCACTGCTTCCATCACTTACTTTGAGGTAAATATTGTAGCTGGTTTTGGTTTCGTAGTCAAAAGCTACGTTGGTAATCAAACGTGTTCCGCTGACCGTAAAACTTCCATTATCTTCATCTTGTGTGTCTCCGCTATTGGCTAAAGCAAACGCATGTGTATCAGCGGTGTCTTGATCGGTTGTTGTTATGGCGGCTAAGTCAGATCCAGATGCAACACTTTCTAAAAATGATGTATTACTTAAAGTGATGTCTGTTGGGGTATCATTTTGATTGATGATCGTAAGCGTAAAAGCTTGATTGTAGGTATTTGCTCCGTCATTGACTTGCACATAAATGTTGTGAGAAGAAGCAGTTTCATAATCAAAAGTACCCGAGCTGAGTAACGAATTTCCGTTGATTGTAAAGCGATTATTGGAACTGTCATTGGATCCGTCCCCATCAATTAGACTATAGCTAAAGGTGTTTAAGCTCGATGTGTCTGCATCTACCGATGCAAGGGAGGCTATGGTAGAACCAGAAACCAAATCCTCAACAAGAGTGGTGGTCGAAAGTGCCATTGCGGTAGGCGCATTGTCGTTTACATCCACTACAGTGATTGTAAAGGAAGATGTTAATGTATTCAGCCCATCATTGACTTGAACGTTGATCAGTAAATAAGGAGTTGTTTCGTAATCAATGGGTCCGTTGACTAGGATTTGTGTCCCAGAAACTGTTACACTAGCATTGTCACGGCCAAGATCCCCAGCGCCATCAACAAGACTATAGGTGTAGGTATTGTTGGTGTCTTGATCTTCAGCTTGCAGTGTCCCCACAAACGTATTTAGGGCTGTATTTTCAGTAATAGAAATTCCATTTCCGTCTGATGAACCGGGTTCCGTCTGCTCACCGTCAATATATCTTTTTTTATAATGACCATAAAGAGATGACCTGTCGTCTGGTTCTAACGCTTTATTGTAGACCATCACTACGGGAATATCTCCTTGAAAATGATCAGAGGTATTACCACCGTCATATTCCTGTCCTATCGAGACTTGACCAACACTGTTAAAGTTTACTCCATTAGTAATGGAACCGTTGGACGTTCTAAGAACATCATCAAGATAAAATTGAGCTTCTACGCCAGTGTTTTTAGTAATGGTTATGTTGTGCCATTGGTTATCGTGTAAGTTTATCTGACTAACACGCCCTTCAGACGAGCCGGTACCAAAATTGTAATACAAACCTCTGCTGCTATCGGGTGCGGCACCAATTCTATATCGATTGCTTCCGGTGGCGGTATGCATAGAAAAAATAGCATTATTATAGATGCTGCCAGAAGGGTTTGTTTCGGTTGACTTAAACCATATGCTTATGGTATAAGCACTATTGTTTGTTAGTGCCCCCGCGAATGAATTAAGTTGTACCCATTGGCTTGAACCGTTAAGGCTAATGAGTCCTCCGCTAGAGCTTGAATAGGAAGGTGAATTCATTAAAACTGCGTCATAATTATTTTCACTTAAATCATACCATGTATTCCCTGAGCCCGGATAAGAGGATGAATTCCCACTATCTAAATGTAAAATAAGTCCATTATTCGAAAAACTTTCTTGGGAAAAATTGATCTCTGTAGGCGCTTCATTAACATTGGTGATGTTAAGCGTAAACGCCTCGTAATAGTCACTTGTTCCATCACTTACTTTGAGGTAAATGTTATAGCTGGTTTTGGTTTCATAATCCAGAGCAGTATTGGTTAATATATTGGCTCCACTGACGGAGAAACTTGCATTATCGGTATCT
>CBFHHG010000094.1:0-4910 GCA_965655585.1 Candidatus Arcticimaribacter sp.
TGCATTTACATTTTCTAAAAGGAAATCTTGTACTTGGTCGGGTTGATCAAAGGTGGTATTCAAACTTGCTTTGATTGTTTTCCCTTGAGAAGACAAAAAATCTGCTTGGGTTTTATACATCGATTGCGCAGCGAATGCTTTTATTTCTCGTTCACGCTCAACGATCAATCGTACAGAAACCGATTGTACTCTCCCGGCTGAAAGACCCCCTTTAACTTTACGCCATAGCACGGGTGATAATTCGTATCCAACCAAACGATCCAATACTCTTCGAGCTTGTTGAGCGTTAACTAAATTGTAATCAATTTCGCGTGGGCTTTCAATCGCTTTTAAGATAGCATTCTTGGTTATTTCATGAAAAACAATACGTTTGGTATTGCTTTCGGTGAGCTTTAGAGTCTGTGCTAAGTGCCATGCAATGGCTTCTCCTTCACGATCTTCATCACTCGCCAACCAAACCATATCAGCTTTCTTGGCTAAGGATTTTAGTTCAGTAACAACTTTCTTTTTATCATCGGACACAATGTATTTGGGAGAAAAATCTCCATCTACATCAACACCTAACTCCTTGGAAGGCAGATCAGCTATATGCCCAAAACTCGAGGCAACTTTAAAATCTTTTCCTAAAAACTTTTCGATAGTTTTAGCCTTAGCTGGGGACTCAACAATAACCAAATTCTTTGCCATGTGTGCTCTTTTCTGCTGACAAAAGTAATTGGTTTTTTCTTAGGTCTCAAAATTATAATGAAACTAAAATTTAAATACGCCTCAAAAGGACAAATCGAAATAGGTTCAATTGACTTAATTGCACTTACTAAAAAACCATTGAAAACGAAGTGACCTGACAAGATGACATTATGGAACAATTTTTGTAATTTTACACTCAGAATAAAGATTCTTACGTAATTATTTTTGGAATCCACTCTACAATAAACATATGAGCGACCACAAAGCACTCCACGCTACTCTTGCTAAAAATCCAAATGATTTTAATGGGGAGCCTTTATCTAAAAAGTTAAACCAAAAGAATCCTGGAGCACGTAAACTTTATATCGAGTCCTACGGATGTCAAATGAATTTTGCTGACAGTGAAGTTGTTGCTTCCATCTTATCAACTGAAGGTTTTGAAACCACAACAGAAATGAAAGAAGCTGACCTTGTGTTGGTCAATACCTGTTCTATCCGAGATAAGGCGGAGCAAACTGTTCGTAAGCGCTTAGAAAAATTCAATGCGGTAAAGCGAAATAATCCTAAAATGAAGGTTGGTGTTTTGGGCTGTATGGCAGAACGTTTAAAACATAAATTTTTAGAAGAAGAAAAAATTGTTGATATGGTCGTTGGCCCGGACGCTTACAAAGATCTTCCCAACCTCCTTCAAGAAATAGAAAGTGGTCGAAATGCCGTAAATGTAATTCTGTCTAAAGAAGAAACCTATGGCGATATTGCTCCGGTTCGCTTACAATCGAATGGCGTAAGTGCCTATGTATCTATTACTCGTGGATGCGATAATATGTGTACCTTCTGTGTGGTTCCATTTACTAGAGGGAGAGAACGAAGTAGGGATCCGAAAAGTATTTTAGATGAAGTTCAAGACTTGGCCAATAAAGGTTTTAAAGAAATTACGCTTTTAGGTCAAAATGTCGACAGTTACCTTTGGTATGGTGGGGGGCTTAAAAAAGATTTTGAGAAAGCAACCGAACTTCAACAAAAAACCGCTTTGAATTTTGCGCAACTATTATCACTTGTTGCTCAAGCGCATCCTAAAATGAGAATTCGTTTTTCAACCTCAAACCCACAAGACCTTACACTTGACGTAATCCATGCTATGGCTGCCTTCGATAATATCTGCAAACACATACATCTTCCTGTCCAATCGGGTAGTGACCGTATTTTAAAGAAAATGAATCGCCTGCACACGCGACAAGAGTATTTTGACTTGATTGATAACATTCGAAAGATTATTCCAAATTGTTCCATTTCTCAAGACTTAATTGCTGGATTCCCTACAGAAACAGAAGAAGATCATCAAGATACCCTCAGCCTGATGGACTATGTACAATATCATTTTGGCTTTATGTTTTCGTATTCAGAACGCCCAGGCACCATGGCCGAACGAAAATTTGAGGATGATATTTCCGAAGAAGTAAAACTGCGTAGACTTCAAGAAATTATAGAAAAACAACGCGTTCACAGTCGCTTCAGAACAGCGGAATATAAAGATCAAACCGTTTGTGTTTTGATCGAACGCGAATCGAAAAAGTCTGCCCTGCAATGGAGTGGACGAACTTCACAAAACACCGTTGTAGTGTTTCCAAAAGAAAACTATGTTGTCGGGGATTTTGTTGATGTAAAAATCAACGACTGTACCTCTGCAACTCTAATAGGAATTCCTGTTGGAATTTCCGAAACTATATAATCGATGGAATCAATTCAAGCCATAAAACAGCGCTTTGGTATCATTGGGATGAACCCACTACTCAACCGAGCGCTAGAAAAAACAGTACGCGTAGCAACAACCGATATTTCTGTTTTAGTTACAGGTGAAAGCGGGGTTGGTAAAGAAAACATCCCGAAAATAATTCATCAGTATTCGCACAGAAAACACGCCAAATACATTGCAGTAAACTGCGGAGCTATACCAGAGGGGACTATCGATAGTGAGCTTTTTGGGCATGAAAAAGGAGCTTTCACTGGCGCTACTAATACCCGAAGTGGTTATTTTGAAGTAGCCGATGGGGGTACGGTTTTCTTAGATGAAGTAGGCGAATTACCCCTTGCTACTCAAGTAAGGCTCTTGCGTGTATTGGAAACAGGAGAATTCTTGAAAGTAGGATCTTCCAAAACCCAAAAAACAAATGTTCGCATTGTGGCTGCAACTAACGTAAAAATGCGCGATGCCATACAAAAAGGAAAATTCCGAGAAGATTTGTATTACCGTCTCAGCACAGTAGAAATCAATCTACCACCATTGAGAGATCGCAAAGAAGACATTCCACTATTGTTTCGAAAATTTGCATCAGATTTTGCTCAAAAATACCACATGCCAACCGTTCGTCTGAAAGAAGACGCACAAGTGACTCTTTCGCAGTACAATTGGAATGGAAACATCCGACAACTGAGAAATGTAGCAGAACAAATTTCAGTTTTAGAAAAAGAGCGCGAGTTAAATTCTCAAATTCTCAGGTCTTATTTGCCCGATATGGGCGCTCAATTACCTGTTGTTAGTTCAGGAGAAAAGGAATCCAGTGATTTTGCATCGGAACGAGAAATACTGTACAAAGTTCTTTTTGACATGAAGAACGACTTAAACGATCTCAAAAAGCTTACTTTAGAGCTCATGAAGCAAGAGACATCAGAGGATGTTCAAGAAAAAAATCAAGGCTTAATTAATAAAATTTATGGGAAGGAATCCGTAGAGGAAAATCCACAACCTCTAAAAGCATTGCAGCTTGAAAATCAATTTCAGGAGTCAGTAAGAGAACCTGAAGAGTCCTATGATTATGCCGAAACAATTACAGAAGAAGAGCCTTTGTCGCTTCTTCAGAAAGAAATTGAAATGATCAAAAGGGCTTTGGAACGAAGCCAAGGAAAACGTAAATTAGCAGCAGAAGAACTTGGGATTTCGGAACGAACACTTTACCGAAAAATAAAACAATACGATTTAAATGAAGGCTCAGAAGATTAAAAATTACGTCCAAATTTTGGGAACCTTACTCCTTGGCTTCGCTATCCATTCATGTGGTATCTATTCTTTTACAGGAGCATCTATCCCAGCTGGAACAGAAACTTTTCAAGTCAATTATTTTGAAAATGTAGCGGGAAACAGACCTGGATCTACTATTGAACCGGGTTTGGATCGAGACTTTACACTTGCCCTTCAGGATATTTTAATCAATCAAACGAACCTCAACCTAACCAATACAAATGGAGATCTTGTCTTTGAAGGAGAGATTGTTGAATACGGAATAACACCCATGTCGGCAACTGCTGAGAATACAGCAGCTCAAAATCGTTTAACCATCTCAGTCAATGTTCGATACTTTAACGTTAAAAAAGAAGATGATAATTACGAAACACGTTTTTCTTTCTACTATGACTTTCCTGCAGAACAACAACTATACGACATCAAGGATACAGCACACGGAGAGATCTTTGAGCGCATTACCCAAGATATTTTTAACGCTTCACTAGCAAAATGGTAGTATGATGACCGTAACCGAATTTACTTCTTTATCAAAAAACTACGATGCTCACAACGAGGAACAACGTCTCGCTTTAGAGAAAATAACCTATCGTTACCCCTATTTTCAAGCTGCTTATGCACTTTATCTAAAGTCTTTAAAAGAACAAGAGAAATTTAACTTCGATCTGATTCTTAAAAAAACTGCTGTTATTAGTCCAGATCGTAACACATTGTACGAATGGCTTTATTCAGATCTTGAGGTTGAAAATTCAACTGCAATAGCGCCCCTAGAAAAGGAAAAAACAAGAGCTGTTCTTGAGACAATCAATAAAGAAAAGGTAGAAGAGGTTCTTCAAGAACAGAAGGTAGTTGTCGCTCCAAAACCTAAAAAAAACAAGAAAGCACATGAGACTCCAAAGAAATCTTTGCCCGTGAATTTAAGTTTCTTGGAATGGATTGAATGGACTAAAAACAATAACCCCGAAATGCTTGAAGATTCGGAACCACAGAATTCTTTTGAAGATAAAATTGATATCATTGATACCTTTTTAAAAAACAATCCCAAGATACCCCCTGTTTCTGCAAATACAGCAAAACAAAATTTATCGAAAGAAAATGAGTTCGACAAAGAAGAGTTGATGACAGAAACTTTGGCTAAAGTTTATGTTAAGCAAGGTAAGTTCAAGAAAGCTTTACTCACTTACAAAATATTAAGTTTGAAATATCC
>CBFHHG010000094.1:4920-5183 GCA_965655585.1 Candidatus Arcticimaribacter sp.
GAAAAAAATAGTTTCTTTGCAGACCAAATCAAAGCTATTAAAGATTTACAACAAAAATAAAATAATCCAATGAGTACATTTTCAATTTTTATCGCACTTATCCTAGTAGTGTGTTTCCTTCTTATACTTGTAGTAATGGTTCAAAATCCAAAGGGAGGAGGACTTTCTTCGTCTTTCGGAGGTGGAGCTCAACAAATGGGAGGAGTTCAAAAAACAACTGACTTTTTAGATCGAAGTACTTGGGTTTTAGCTACACTTTTATT
>CBFHHG010000095.1:0-5110 GCA_965655585.1 Candidatus Arcticimaribacter sp.
TATGATTCCTATGGAGTTACAGTTTCCTGTCCTAATGCGCAGGTTGGTGATACTGCTACACTAAACGGTACTCTATTCACTGCCGTTGATAATTCTTCACTTATTCAAAAAGTTAATGCAGAAGAAGATCTAAGTTGCCTGTGTACTTCTCTGGTTACTGACATGTCTAATCTATTTAAAAATAAAACTTTTGATGACGATATCAGCTCATGGGATACGTCTAATGTGACTAATATGAGTTCCATGTTCCGGGAGGCAGGTTTCAATTCAAACATCTCCAGCTGGGATATTTCGAGTGTAACAAATATGAGTCAAATGTTTTATGGGAACTTATTATTTAATCAAGCTATTGGAAACTGGGATACTTCTAGTGTGACTGATATAAGTTACATGTTCAGTAGTAGCGATGCCTTTAATCAAGATATTGGAGCTTGGGATACGTCTAATGTAACTAATATGAGGAACATGTTCAATCAGGCAAGCTCATTCAATCAAGATATTGGAGCTTGGGATACGTCTAATGTGACTAACATGACTTACATGTTCAATCAGGCAAGCTCATTCAATCAAGATATTGGAGCTTGGGATACGTCTAATGTGACTAATATAAATTACATGTTCACTCAGGCAAGCTCATTCAATCAAGATATTGGAGCTTGGGATACGTCTAATGTGACTAACATGACTCACATGTTCTACAAGGCAAGCTCATTCAATCAAGATATTGGGGCTTGGGATACGTCTAATGTGACTAATATGACCTACATGTTTTGTCAAGCTTTAGTATTCGATAAAAATATTGGGGCTTGGGATACGTCTTATGTGACTAATATGAGTCGCATGTTTAATTATGCTAAAGCATTTAATCAAAATATTGGGGCTTGGGACACTTCCAATGTTGTTAACATGAGTTACATGTTTAATGACATGGACTCTTTTAATCAAGATATTAGCTCTTGGGATGTATCCAAGGTGACTGCAATGGATAAGATGTTTGAGTGGAATTATGCTTTTAATCAAGATCTTAGCGATTGGTGTGTTTTGAATTTTAGCGCTGAACCTTCTTATTTTGTCAACAACTCTTCAGTTCTTACTGATGAAAACAAACCAAACTGGGGAACCTGTACTACTGATAATACTCCTCCAGTAGTTACAATAACAGGATACGCACTGGTAGAAGTCGAATTAAACGCAACATTTACGGATCCTGGAGCTACAGCAGTAGATGCATTGCAAGGAGACGTCACTAGTTCAATTAGCGTTAGTGGAACCATTGATAATACTGTAGCAGGAGACTATGTGCTGTACTATAGTGCTACCGATCATAACAACAATACTGGAACTGCTTCTAGAACGGTACGGGTGTTTTCAGATACTCCTATTTATTTTGAAGATGGCAGCTGTAAATGCGTTCAGGCAACTGCAGGCGACACCGCAGAAATTAATGGAGTAACGTATACTGTGGTTGATAACTCAACCATAGCAAGTCAAGTTGCTTCAGGTAATGTAAATCTATGTACCAGCTTGGTTACTAGCATGGAAGATTTGTTTAAGAACAATACTTCTTTCAATACCGACATAAGCTTTTGGGATACTTCGAATGTAACCAACATGAGGTACATGTTTTTTGGAGCGACCGCTTTTGATCAAAACATCGGTGCTTGGGATATATCGAATGTAACCCTAATCGACAATCTATTCAACGGCGCTAGTGAATTCAATCAAGACATTAGCGATTGGGATACTTCTAGCGTAACCGGTATGTCAGGAGTATTTGGAAATGCTGACAAGTTTAATCAAGATATTGGTGCTTGGGATACGTCCAATGTAAATAATATGGAGTCCATGTTTAATTTTGCTTTGGCCTTTAATCAAAACATTGGCAATTGGAACACAGGCAGGGTAACGAACATGAATCGGATGTTTGATACAGCAAGTTCATTTGATCAAAACATCGGAGGCTGGGACGTTTCTAGTGTAACCGATATGGATCATCTATTTGCAAATGCAACTTCCTTTAATCAA
This sequence comes from Candidatus Arcticimaribacter sp., assembly GCA_965655585.1. Classification (GTDB taxonomy): domain Bacteria; phylum Bacteroidota; class Bacteroidia; order Flavobacteriales; family Flavobacteriaceae; genus Arcticimaribacter. Next base: position 2,026 of record CBFHHG010000095.1, read on the forward strand.
AATATCGGAGGCTGGAATACTGCAGCTGTTACCAATATGAATGGAATGTTTCGAAATGCAGAAGTATTCAATCAATACATTGGAAATTGGGATACTTCCAATGTCACTACAATGGATTCAATGCTTAGTGAAACCGATGTTTTCAATCAAGATATTGGAAATTGGAATGTCTCCTCTGCTGTTAACCTCAGTTACTTGTTTAATTTTGCCTTAGCCTTTAATCAAGATTTGTCTGGCTGGTGTGTTTCAAACATTGAGTCTGAACCGGATCTTTTTGGAAATAGCTCGTTACTAACAGATGCAAATATGCCCGTTTGGGGAACCTGCCCTGACGGAACCTCTGGAGGTGAAGCCCCTTCAGCTGGTGATGGATCAATAAGTAGTCCTTACCAAATTAATTCTTTTAGTAATTTATTATGGATATCCGAGGAGAGTTCGCGCTGGGATAAGCATTACATTCAAACTGCTGATATCTATGCTGCGATAACAAATACTTCAAACAATGGTTCTGGATGGAGTCCAATTGGTAATGTGTCAACTGGTTTTACTGGAGGTTATGATGGGCAAGATTTCTACATCGAAAATCTTTTCATTAACCGCCCAACAGAAGACTATATCGGTCTATTCGGAGAAATCAAAAGCAGCTATACTACTGCCGTATTAATTAAAAATATAACGCTTTATAATGCAGACATAACGGGTAAATCATACGTTGGAGCGATTGTAGGTAACGCTGAAGGATATAACGAAAATTCGAATATCACATTCTCTACAATCCAAATCATTGGATCTACTGTTGAAGGAAACTACAGAGTTGGAGGTCTTGCTGGAAGGATCCATAATCAATCACTGATCGAAAAGAGTTCTTTCGCAGGAGAAGTAAATGGAGCGGATGGCGATACAGAAGACAACCAAGCCGTTGGTGGATTGGTAGGGCAGTCGAGCTACAATTCCAATATACTTCAATCATATACTACTGGATCTGTTCGCGGAAATTATATGGTTGGTGGTCTAATTGGTCAAAATTCGTATTCTAATTTACAAGATAATTATTCAAGAGCCAATGTAAGTGCGGCCTATAACGCTGTTGGTGGCCTTATCGGATGGGATCAGGTTGATGATGACAATTCGGGACGGGTAAAAAATTTCAGTACAGGTAGCGTTTCTATTACTTCAGCGAATGGAAGTATTGGTGGATTTATTGGGTATCAAGCAGAATGTAATTCGTGTAGTGTTGAAGGCGGTGAAAACTACTGGTCGTCTGAATTAAGTGAAACTTCAGATTCAACCAATAACGGAATCGACAATAATGTAGCAGCAGTTGACTTAAAAAATCAAACAACATATTCCGAATGGGATTTTGACTCAACTTGGATTATATCTGGAAATGCAAACAATGGGTATCCTTTTCTTAGGGAAAATAATGAGATTGGTCTAAATAACATCAGTATTAATCAAGCGAATGATGAATTGATACTTGTATTTAATCAGCCTTTATACGATAATCAAGATGAAGATTTGAATACGCAAGATTTTGAATTCGAACTCAGTGGAGCAAATGCGGTAAGTGGAGTTGTATCTGTAAGTTTAAACCCCACCAATCTAGAAATTTCTTCAGATAGAAAAACATTTACACTAACCGTTTCTCTTACCGGAACTTTTGATGGTACTGAAGTCTTAAAAGTTGGACCTAGTGATGAGGAAGATGATGGCGATTTTGAGGGAATACATCTTAGTATTGCATTGAATGCAACAACACAACTACTTCCCGATTACCTTCCTACAAATGGTCTCATTGGCTGGTATCCCTTTAATGGAAATGCAAATGATGCGAGTGGAAACGGAGATGACGGTGTTGTCACTGGGGCAATCCTAGTTACGGGTAAAAGCGGTATTGCAAATTCTGCCTATCGTTTTGATGGAGATGGCGATTATATTGATATTGGATCAACCAGTGCGTTTAATTTAACAGATTCAGGGTTTTCGTTTTCATTTTGGTTAAACCCAACAACTGGAGCAAGTCAGAGTGCGCAAATATTAAGTCATCCAAACAATCAACAGTTTCAGTTCAACCATTCGCCAACTAATAATAACGTTAGCTTCAGTTCAAAACCCAACAATTCGTGGAATTCGATCAACACTACATTGAACTCAGGATGGAATCATGTAGTCGGAGTCTATGACCATTCTCTTGCTACCATGAAAATTTATGCTGAAGGAGTTTTAGTTGAGACGAGTGTCTTATCACAACAGCCAAGCTTTTCATCTGATCCAGCACATAATCGCACACTATTGGGAGCCATTTTATCTGGCGGACAAGGGGCTGCCATCGAAGAATTAGATGCAATGTTAGATGATGTTGGATTGTGGTCTCGAGCACTTTCTGCAAGCGAAGTTGCCCAACTTTATTCTGGCTCAATCGATACCGTTTCGCCTACTGTTGTTCTTTCTCATAATGCGAGTCCAACAACTTCAATTAGTAATGGAGACAGTATTACGGTGACCGCAACCTTTTCCGAGGCCATGACGGCAACACCAACCATAAACATCAGCGCTGGACAAGCAACAGACGTGGCCATGAGTGCCACAGCATCTTCAGCCGTTTGGGCCTACACATGGACAGTATCTTCGCCTATAGCTACTGAGGTTAGTGTTACCGTTTCTGGGACTGACTTGGCTGGAAATGCTTATTCAGAGACCAATAGCTTAACTTTTAGTTTTGCGCAAGAATTACCCGAATATCTACCCACAAATGGGCTGGTGGCTTGGTATCCTTTCAACGGGAATGCCAATGATGAAAGCTCTAATGGTTTAAATTTATCCATAAACGGCCCTAGTCTTAGTGCCGATAGATATGGAACAAGCGACAGCGCTTATACTTTTGATGGAGAGCAACAAGCAGCACAATATTTGATTCTAAGTGACATCGATCAAATTAAAAACAATGAATTCTCCTATTCTGTATGGTTTAATAGCTCTGAATTTTATCCCAGCACAACAGGATCTGGGCCAAGGGATTATGAAAATTTTAATATGCAAGGAATTTTCTCAATCAATTCAAATGATTGGGATGTTGGTCCTGCAC
>CBFHHG010000096.1:0-4728 GCA_965655585.1 Candidatus Arcticimaribacter sp.
TTTCTATTCTCATTTGTTTTTCTAGCTCACTCCTTGCTCAACTGGGGTGCACCAAGGATAGTAATACATCTCAATTATTAGTAACGGGCGATTTCACGAGTACATCATCACGAACATATCCGATAGTAGGCGATTATCTTATCTATAACAACAAGTACTCTTTTCCCCACTCCTATGTTTTTGGAACTCCCGGTTTTGTCTACAAGACACTCCGCGATTTCGATAAGATTATCGAGGCTAGAAAACCTAATGGAGAAATTGTTGTACTATACAATTGCCCTTAAACCTTGAAGAAATTTGAACGCATTAAGCTGTAGAATTTAAAATTAAATATATGGAACATAATATTTTTGGATCCCCCTTAATTGCCTGCTGTACAGATCCTATTACAGGTTATTTTAGAGACGGATTTTGCAGAACAATTTCTCAGGATACCGGGACACATACCGTTTGCGCAGTGGTAACCCAAGAATTTTTAGATTACTCTGCTTCAAGAGGTAATGATTTAATGACTGCTGTACCCCAGTGGCAATTTCCTGGATTAAAGCCTGGGGATAAATGGTGTTTGTGCATTTCTCGTTGGTTGGAGGCTGAAAAAGTGGGTAAGGCTCCCCATATTATTCTAGAAGCAACCCATGAAAAAACCCTGCAATACACTTCTTTGGCCTTATTGAAACAGTATGCTGTTGTTTTGTAAAATAGATCCTAAAGACTTTTTTCTCTAGTCTTTAGGAATACCATAGAAAAGAATCATTACAATATGTGCTGCTTATTTAAATATCTTTTTTTAAAACTGTAACTTTTAACTACATAATGCGTCTTGTGTTATATGAGAAGAATTATCCCAATGAAAAACCGCATAACAATTATTCTAATATTGTTGGTAATGAATCCCCTAATCGCTCAAAGCACAATCAGTGGTAAGGTAACAGACGATTTTAATGCTCCACTGCCTTTTGCCAATATAATTCTTCAACAAAAAGGAGATGAAGCATTTGTTCAAGGTGTAGTGTCGGATCAGGAGGGTGCGTTTCTTTTTGAAAACATCGAAAACGAAACCTATTGGATTGAAGTTTCCGTTCTAGGATTTAAAGTTAACAAAACAGAAGAATTTGAACTGCAGCAAAATAAGATCATTGATTTTGTTTTAGAAGAAGAAGCTCAAAATTTAAATGAAGTAGTCGTAAAAAGTAAACGACCGATTATTCGACAGACTGCAGAAAAGTTGGTTGTAGACATAGAGAATTCTGAAATGATTAATACCAGTTTACAAGATGTTATGCGCAAGGTGCCTGGGGTTTTGGTAACGAACAACGGAATATCGATCGCAGGGAACAGAGGTGTTAGAATTCTCATCAACGGAAAGACTACTGAATATATGGATGTGCAAACCTTGCTTCGCGATTTCCCAGCAGATAATATTGCTAAAATAGAGGTGGTAGAGCAACCAGGGGCCGAATACGAAGCCTCTGGATCAGGGGCAATCATCAATATTATTTTAAAGAAAAACGTTCGCCTAGGCACTCATGGAAACCTGAATACCTGGGTTGGGGAAGACCAAGGATTTGAATACGGAACGGGCGTTTCAATTGCGAGTTATAAAAACAAGCTCAATTGGCAAGGAAGTATAAATCACTCCAGGCCAACGTGGAGAGATGATTTATTTTTGGTGCGAACGGTCGGGAGCGAAACCTATGACCAAGCTACGATAGAACCCTATAACCCGAGTAACCTCAGAATTAGTGGGAATGTAGACTTTTACATCAACACGAACAACATCATTGGAGTAGGTGGCCGCTATAATACAAGAACTTCTCAAAGAATTGCATCGAGTAAAACCCTCATCTCTGATCCCAGCTCAACGGATGTTTTGTTCTCTGAAAACAACTTTGATATTGATCGATTTAATTTTAATTTCAATCCCTATTACGAATTTAAAAGTGAGACCGATAAACTACTGGTTGATTTTAATTATATAAATTTTGAAAACGACAATACAAACACACTGTCTGATATAGCTGGGAGTACCATTCCTTTTACAAACAGGAGATACAAACAGGAGGGGAAGTACACCATAAAAACCTATCGATTAGACTATACCAAAACCTTTTCGGATGAGCTTTCCTTGAGTTTAGGAACACGATTTGCAGATGTAAGTACTGATAATGACCTGCAATCCTTCAGTGAAAACAACAGCAGTATTTTTGAGTTTAATGAAAATGAAAGCAGTCAGTTTTTAATTGATGAAACGATTTTTGCATTGTATTCTAAGGCCAATGCTAGCTTTGGAAAATGGTCTTTTTCGGGAGGCCTACGTTATGAAGATAGTAATACGGATGGAAATTCAATTTCAATGGTAAAGGGAACCGCGGTCTCAGTTGTAAAGAAACGTCCCATTAAAAAAGTTTTTCCGAGCGCATCGATTAGTAAAGAAATCTCCGAAGTTTTGGGCGCCAATGTATCATACAGTTACAGAATTAGAAGACCGTCATACAGTAGTTTGAATTCCTTTGCTGCATTCCTAGATCCCTATTCTGCAAGCCAAGGAAATCCGAACTTAACTCCTTCTTACACCAACAAATACCAGTTCAATCTTACCTACGAGGGGCAGCCATTTTTTGCCATTGGTTATAGCGATACAGAGGATGCGATTTTTGAATTAATCCAACAGAATGACCTCGAGGATGATGATCCAGCTCAAATCCGTCAAATGGAAGTGAATATAGAAAAAAATGCCAATTGGAACTTTAGATTGTTCGGTCCGTTGAGTTTTATAAAAGGAGTAGAAGGATTCACCGGTTTTATAGTAATCAATACGGATTATGAATCTGCTACCTATTCCATAGACTTGAATAAGTGGAGTTTGATTTGGTTTACGCAAGCAAGCTATGAATTGCCCTATGAGATCAATTTTGAGGTAAGTGGAAACTACGGAACTGGTGCTTTAGATGAAGGCGTTGACGTTAGTTGGTTCGCCGACTTGGATTTTTCTTTTGGAAAAAAGTTTTTGGACGATCAGCTTAAAGTGAATTTAGGATTCAGTAAAGTGTTGAATAGAGGTTTTGTTGGGGTTATAGATTACGGAAATGTAAACGCTTCATTGGAGAGCAATGGTTCGAGACAAAACGTTCAACTTCGACTAGCCTATAGCTTTGGGTCTAAATTTGGGAAGAGCAAAACAGATCGAAACACAACTCAAGAGGAAGATCGAATACAAGACGAAAATTAGTGTTCTAGAATTGTTATCGGTATACATTTGTCTCTGGAAATAGGATGTAAAAAGACCTAATGTCTTAATTTTAGTATAATGATCAAATGTATGTTTTATAAATCATCGCTGTTTACACGCTTTCTTTTTATCAACCTATTTGTTTTATTCCTTAACTGTAATGATTCTAATTTAAATAAAACGCAATCCGTTAGTCTAAAAATCAATCCGGTAGTACTGGATTCTACTATCAACATCAGAGCCCTCGAAATCAAAAACAATACGATATACGGTGCAACTTCAGCGGGAGTGATATATTCATTTGAAGCTGATACGCCTCAGCAAATAAAGCAAGAGCAATATCGTTCGACTATAGATTCTCTTATCCCGAATTTTAGGGCGTTGGCTGTAACAGATACGGATGTATTCGCAATTTCAATAGCAAACCCTGCGGTACTATTTAAAAACGGTAAGGTTGTTTACACAGAGTCTCATCCCAAAGTCTTTTATGATTCTATGGAGTTTTGGAACAACAATGAGCGGATAGCAGTAGGTGATTACACCGACAACTGCATCAGCATTTTGATTACTCGAAATGCAGGAGATTCTTGGACAAAACTCGATTGTTCAGTTTTTACAGATATCAAAGCAGGAGAAGGTTTTTTTGCAGCTAGTGATTCTAATATTGCTATTGCAGGTGATTATACTTGGATAGCCAGTGGAGGACTAAGTAGTAGAGTCTATTTTTCGAGTGATAAAGGTCGAAGCTGGGATGTAGTCGAAACGCCTATTATACAAGGTGAATCTACTACAGGAATCTTCAGTATGGCCTTTTATGATAAAAAAAAGGGTTATGCGATAGGAGGGGATTACACAAAACCGAAACAAAATAGTTTAAATAAAATACGGACTATTGACGGTGGGAAAACATGGAATACAGTAGCTGACAACCAAAATCCCGGCTACAGAAGTTGTGTTCAATATGTCCCTAATAGCAACGGAGAAAAATTAGTTGCTGTTGGATTTTCAGGTGTAGATTTTTCCTCAGATTCTGGTTTGTCCTGGAAGCACTTAAGTGACGAAGGTTTTTATACCCTTCGTTTTTTAAACGATTCAATTGCATATGCGGCAGGAAAAGGGCGGATTTCTAAAATACTATTTCACCACTGATTCTATTGCTAACGCTTACACTTTTTCTATTTTTCTATTTTAAAATCATTTCTTTGTGCATAAAGGCAATATTTTTTATAATTTAAAGGCTGTTAATAATGTCAACATATATTTATGAAAAGGAGAAGTGCTCTTCAAAAAATAGCGTGGGTCAGCGGTGGAATCGCAATGTTGCCTTACTATTGTTCTACTCAACCAGAAATTTCAGTTTACAGTAATCTTCCGATAACAATTCCCGATCGCAACTTGATTAATTTGCTTTCTAATTTAATCTTGCCCGAAGACACTGAAGGTTTTCCAACGATGGAATCTCGTTTAGATTTTATTTTAACTAGGGTTAATGATGGTTT
>CBFHHG010000097.1:0-4650 GCA_965655585.1 Candidatus Arcticimaribacter sp.
CACTTCAAGATCGAATATGTATCCATAAGTAAACTCAAAGCCTTCGATTGAAATGGCTTGTGTCCTCCATTGATCACTACCAACTTCATCATCAACTTGAAAGTTGAGGCAGTTTTGTACAAAAAAAGCTCCTGAACAGGGACTGCTGTAGTAATCGATTCTCATCCTACTAACAGGATCATCTGCTGTTTGCTCACAGGAAATTAGGCAAAATAAAAGAAAAAGAAAATAGAGGCGTGGACACATTGTTTTACTATTTTACATATCAATAAGGATACCCAAAAAAGGCCTTCTGATTTTATACAAAAGGACAATTATTTGTTTTTGGCCGATCCATCAGATCACTTTATTTTTAGAGTAAAATTGAACCATTAAAGCTGCTATTTCAGGGCTTGAATCTTCTTGTAAAAAATGGCCTCCCGAAATTGTCTGGTGTTCTTGGCCTTTAGTTCCAGGAACTAGCTTTTGAAAAACCTGATCTCCCCCTTTGGTTATTGGATCTTGATCACTAAACAAACATAAAAAAGGTTTACGCCACTGGGTTAAAACCCCCCAAGCTTTTTTGTTGTTTTCGCTTTCTGGATCGTTTTCTGTTGTTGGAACTAGAGCTGGAAAAACACGTGCCCCTGCCTTGTGTTCTTCTGTTGGAAAGGGTGCATTGTAGGCTGCAATTATGTCTTCTGAAAGGGTAGTCGTAGTTGCCCTTTGTAAAACAGTTGCCACATCAAATTTTGGACTTGTTGCGGCAAAATTTTGCCAATCCAAGAAAGCCTTTGGTGGGGTTACACTTCCGGTGGGAAGCATGGTATTGGCTGCTACAACTGTGGCAAAATTATCTGGATTAGAGGTGAGAAGGCGTAACCCAATCAAGCCACCCCAATCTTGAATGAACATATTGATGTTCTTCAACTCCAAATGATCTAAAACTTCTTGCATCCAATCGATGTGTTTTGCATAGGTATAGTCTGCTTGTTCGGCTGGCTTGTCCGATTTCCCAAAACCAATAAGATCGGGTGCAACAACGCGTAAGCCTGCAGCTAATAATTTTGGAATCATGCTTCGGTATAAAAAAGACCAACTGGGTTCCCCATGGAGGAGTAAAACAACAGGATGCTTTTTATTTCCTTCATCGAGGTAGTGAACTCTTAAACCATCGGATGTGGTGTAGTAGTTTTCCTTAAATGGAAAATCTATAATATTTTTAAATACAGATTCTGGTGTTCTCAGTATTTTCATAAGCTACAATTTTGTAGAGGATTTCCGGCCCAATTTATGGCTTCGGTTAGCAAGCGATTATAGTTTGGACTCTTGTAATAATAGGCTTTATGGCCTAAGGCAGAATAAAAAACCTTTCCTTTTCCAACACAATTATACCATACAATTGGATGGTCATCGCCCATACCAAAATTTTTATCTTCTCGCGTACCATCTTCCAAAACACCGCTCATCACCACATCAGTTTCGTCTAGCGTATAGAGGATGTGGGCTCCTTTCTTTCTAGGACTCTCATAAAACACATACCATTCTTCTTCCTGATCCCAGCGAATGGGAAGTGCTTCACAAGCGGGGAAGCTCTCGGGGCATTCTTTATTAAGTGTTCCTACTTGGAACTGCGGTACCATTGGGTGATGCGAAAATTCTGCACGGATAACTTCTTCATAGTACCACTCCCACTGACGGGAATTGTCTCCCGATCCGTGGAAACCCACAAAACCGCCACCACCTTCCAAATAGTTTTTAAAGGCCGTTCGTTGTTTTTCGTCCAACGTATTTCCAGTAACATTGTTCCAAACTACAACATCAAAAAAAGCGAGTTGTTCGGGGGTATAAATCGAACTGTCGTCTGTTATCGTAAGCTTCCAGTTGTTCTGTTTGGCAAGGCTACGTAACAATTCTTTTGCAGCAGGAATAGCATCTTCGTGCACCCAACCGTTGGCTTTGGAATAGAGTAATACATTGAAGTCTGCTTGGCTCAGGTTTTGAACTGCTGAGGAAGCTTCTGAATTTTGATGTTCTGTGTTTGGAGTCGAGAATGTGTATTTAACCACTAAAAATAGCACTACAATTCCGACGAGGACAACACTGTATTTTTTCATAACCAATTAGTTGTAAGGTGGAGTTCGTTTTATGTTTAAGCTACTCCAAAGTATAAAAAATAATTTACTTCGGTAACGATGCACATAATAAGTAACCACCAAGCAAACTACCATAAAGAGTAGGGCTCCAACAATAGACTGTAAAAGTGTTCCAGAATATTTATAGTATTTGTAGATTCCTATTCCAAAGAGACTGCCGTAAAAGATGAAGTAATGGACAATGTATATACTCAAAGTTTTTTGTCCAATCCACAACCAAAAACCTTTGGAGAAGATTCGGTTCAAAGCCATAAAGGCTGCGATTAATAAGAAGACATCCCCCAGTCGGATGAAGAGGAAGTTATTGTAGGCAACTTGTCTAAAAAGCATCCAATCGGTTTGATCGTATATCCAGATAAAGAAGGAAGATGATTTATGAATCAAGAACATACCAAGAACCGCAAAGCCAATACTTTTTATTAAAAACCCTTTAGGCTGTGGACCAAATACTCGGGCGATACAAGCCCCGAGGCTTACGTAGCCCAACCATGGAAAAAGATAGAATACACCTCCGTTTGCCTTAGTCAAATAGGCCGCTAAAAATTGTGGCACTTTGGTAAAAGTAGTATCGACATACCAAGGTTCTGTTAGGAAGATCGACAAACCAATTCCGAGAAAGAGAAGCCCTAAACCGTATTTTAAATAATGGAATAAGGCATAAATGCTTACTGTAAAGATTAAGCCCAAGCCGATAATTTGTAAAACATCAGGCTTTAAAAAAGAAGCATTTAGTTGGCCATTTAAAAGCATCGGAAGATTCAGTCGCAGCAGATAGCCCCAGAGAATCAGTTCCAAGCCTCGTTTTAAGCCTTTTTTGACCCTCGGATTCCGAATGCCTTGGATTGGGTTTTTAAGGAGTAAGAAAAAAACCACCCAGCCGGTTACTGTGAAAAATACAGGAGCGGTAAAGCCCCGACAATAGAGCCAAAAGCTGTACACGGTATTTGTCGGATCTTTGAATATCGGATCCAAAATACCGCTGACATAATGACCTTGGAGCATCATCAAAATAGCAAAGGCACGCAAGGCATCTAAAAAATAAAGGCGTTGACTTTCTTTCATACTGTATTTTCTCTTTTACAAAAGACGAGAAATGATTTCAAACTACCTAATGGGGCAGGGGCAGAATAGTTCCATCACCTAGATCGACTTGAATTTCCAATACTTATTGCTGGGTGCTGGAGCTTCATAACTGATGGATTCGTTTGATTCTGGCGGGGTATAAGTCAATTTTCTTGCGTGAAGGCAGATGGAAAGCGCCAAATATTTTTGATCTGAACCATACTTGTCATCTCCAATTATGGGGAGCCCAATATGAGCCAACTGGGCTCTGATTTGATGAAAACGACCCGTTTTAGGCTTTATTTCCAGCAGATAGCCCAAATTGTTTTGCTCCAAAACCCGGTAGCTGAGCGAACATTTTTGAGCTCCTTTGGTATGGGCACTGGCTATTTCAGCCTGTTTCCTAAAATTATTTTTAAGTAAAAAATGAGTTAAGGTTTCTTTGTTTTGTGCTGGTTTTTTATGCACTATCGCCCAATAGGTTTTTTGAACTTTCCGACGGCTAAACTGTTCGTTGAAGGCTACCAAAACACTTTTTTTTTTCGCAAAAATGAGCAGCCCACTGGTTACTCGATCCAACCGATGGATGACGCCTATATAGGGTTCCCGCTTGCTTGCTTGTAGGTGTTTTTGTACCTGACTTTCTGCAGTAAGTTCCTCAAAAGGGCTCTGTTCGCTGATAAGCCCTGCGGCTTTGTTTATTACGATATAGCCTTTGTTTTCGTAAATTACTTCAAGCTTAGACATGGATGTGTTTTTAAAAGAAGTAAAGGTAGTGGATAAACGGCTTATTTGGAGAAGAGATGGAGTGCATTTTGGGTTTTTATTGCTATTAAGTAAACGGTTGCTTCTGCTTCTTCTTGACCATGAACAATGCCGTTTTCAAAATGAAGGCCGTGGCTTAAAAAGCCAACCGTAAAATTACCGGCTAGTTGTACATCGCCATGAATCCCGATTTGGGCATTAACAGTCAGACAGATGATGGTAAGACCTAACCAAGCTTGTCTTTTGTATGTTGACATAAGTAGAAAATGATTTAAGATTTGGAATTGTAAAGATCAAATCATTTCTGTTAACATACAATAAGGAAAAACCCTGATTTTTTACCTAGGGTAAACCCTAGGAGTTAGATTGTTGTTTTCATCTTCGCTCTAATTTGATCCAGTTGAAGGTTCCCAATGCTCCCAATATGGCTGTGTTGTACCGCTCGATTAGGGTTAAAGCTTCCCTCTTCTATCGCTTGTCCTAGTTCTCTATAGGCATCACGGAAGGGCTTTCCTGCAAGTACCTCTTGATTTAAAGTATCCACACTAAAGAGGTAATCATATTTTGCTTGGGAAGTAATGTCTTTGCTCACTTGGAGATTAGGTAAACTAAAGAGCAGTATTTCTAAACATGCCTTAAGCTCTTGAATGGCTTCAATAATTGGGCCTTTAGCCAACTGCAATTCTCT
>CBFHHG010000098.1:0-4593 GCA_965655585.1 Candidatus Arcticimaribacter sp.
AGCGGTTGCATTGCACGTTGAATTCCTGGAGAAGGTGGATCGGTTTTCACTTGATTTTTTAATGCCTCATCTCTTATTTTGACTCTCCAAATGGTTCCCCATGAAAGGAAAAAACGTTCTTCAGCAGAGAAACCATCGATCGGCTCCGGTTTTCCATGGGTTTCAAAATGCAGTTTCAATGCATCATAGGACGCATGAATCCCACCAACATCTCCAATGTTTTCACCCAAGGTAAACTTCCCGTTGATGAAGGTTTCTGGAAGCACCTCTATAGCACTATACTGAGTAGCTAAATTATCACCCAGACGATCAAACTCCGTCAAATCTCCTTCTGTCCACCAGTTTTTTAAATTTCCGTCTGCATCATAATCTGCACCGCTATCGTCAAATCCGTGAGATATTTCGTGACCAATTACACCACCAATTCCACCATAATTCACAGCAGCATCTGCTTTGAAGTCGAAGAATGGAGGCTGTAAAATTGCAGCAGGGAATACGATTTCGTTATAGGGTGGATTGTAATAAGCATTTACGGTCTGAGGCGACATATACCATTTGCTTTTATCCACAGGTTTTTTGAGATCTTCTAGATCTTTGTTGAAATTGAAACGAGCAATATTGAGCATCGCTCCAAAATATGAAACAGTTCCATCATCATCATTTAGTGTTAAATCACTGTAGTCTTCCCACTGATCGGGATATCCAACCTTAACTGTTGTTTTCTCAAGTTTTTCAATCGCTTTTTCTTTGGTAGCAGCATCCATCCATTCCAAATTATTGATACGAGTTGTATAGGCTTTAATTAGATTACTTACCAATTCTTTCATTTGTTCTTTGGCAACAGGCGGGAATTTTTCTGCTACGTATAATTTCCCAAGAGGCTGCCCTAAATTTCTATTTACACGAGACAACGCTCTTTTTTCCAGCGGTCGTTGCGCTTTAGCACCACGAAGTGTTTTTGAATAAAAATCCCAATTAGCCGTTTCCATTTCGGTGGTCAATTCGCTAGCCGCTTGATCAACAAGAGTCCATTTTAAATAAGCTTTCCAATCGGCTATGCTGTTGTTCTCTAATAAATTATTGAGAGCAGTAAAATAGCCCAGGTCAGTCACAATGATTTCATCGAGGCCCTCAGCGCCAATTCCCTTAAAGTAAGCATCCCAGTTAATCGAAGACACCATACTTTGTAAGCCTTGCATTGCGGTAGGATTATACCGTTTAGCCGGATCACGACGTTCTACCTTGTCTAATCGAGCTGTTGCCATTTGAGTTTCCATGGCAACTACGGTAGCCGCTAAAGCGGCAGATTCTGATTCATCGGAACCTAAGAAGCCAAACATACGGGCTACATGTGTTTCGTATTGCGCTTTTACTTTCTTAGAATCTTCATCATCTTTCACGTAATAGTCACGTTCTATCCCTAAGGGTCCTGCATAAATGTGGGGAGCATTTTTATTGCTATCTTTTGCATCAGAAGAAACATAAAAACCAAAGATACCACCACTGCCATAGGGTTGTGTTTTAATCAAATAATTTTGTACATCTTCTAAAGATGCAATTTGATCGATTTGGTTCAAATAGGGTTTTAATGGATTTATTCCATCTGCATCTCGGGCAACAGTATCTATTATGAGTTTATAAAGTAAAACAGCCTTGCCTTCATCCGAAGTTTCGTCTTGTTCTTTAGATGAAGCCTTTCTTAATAGTTCAAGAACATCAGCATCTGTTTTTTCTCGAAGCTCATCGAAGCTACCCCAGCGGGTTCTGTCGTCTGGGATTTCAGCATCTTTCATCCAAGTTCCATTTACATAATTGTAAAAGTCGTCTTGTGGACGCACGGTTGTGTCCATTAAAGACAAGTCAATTCCAGTTGTTTTTTCAGATTTGGGAGTACATCCTACTAAAAACAATACAATAGTTAAGCTACTTAAAAGTTGTGGTATGGTTTTTTTCATTACGTTAGAATTTATTTTACTAAACGACTAATGTAATATTTTTGTTGCTTTTTATTTGAAAGTAATAAACAGTTACTCTTTTACAACAATTAGGGTAGCTTTAGTTCCTGTAGCCAGGTTCCATTGGTTGGCCGTGATCAGTCCTCCTTGGTCGTCATATACCCGAATTTCAGCAGTATTGGGACCAGATTCTCCCTGATTGAGCGCTATGAATTCAATTTTATTGAAACCAGACAATAAGTCAACATTGAGTCTTTTAAAGCGTTGTTCTAAAAGTACGTTGGCTTCAACTTCCCGATCATTAAATAAAATTCGAACGCGATCGCCATCGGGTGCCTCGTGGTCTCTAAAAATAACCTGAACAAAAGGAGCATTACTTTTAAAATCACCTAAATATTGATCAACTTTAAAATCGATAGGGTTCCGTTCGTTTTCTGGAGTTTGAAGCTTACTCAGATAGTAATCTCCCGGATTGATAAAAGTTTCCTGATTACTCATGTTTATATTTTGCTCAAAACTCTTGGGAGCAGAAACTGGATCTGGTGTATTTTCAAAAAACTCTTTTTGAAGATAGGCTGGAAGGGCATTGGGATCTTTTTTGGGTAGTAGAAGTGATTCTTTGTTTCCTTCGGTTTCATAGGTTTGAGGCTTGATCTCAAAAGTTTGCCCTGTAACAGTAAAGGAGCTAAAAAAAATAGTTAGTAAAAAGCCGAATATTTTCCAATCGAATTTCATGCTTCAAACCTACCATAATTTTGCCTAGGAAGAAATTTTTTAACAGCCTTTTAATCCTTCAACTTAGCATACTCATACAATATTGAAAACAACTCTTGTTCGCTTTTCAGCAGCTGATCGATGGGAATTAGCTTCCCAAAAGAGCGATTAATAAATCGAAGCACAGGCGAGGGAATATATACGATATAGTGTTTTAAATGAGTCATGTTCTTCAGTTGATTCAAAAAGAATGGATTGAGCGGATGTGCAAATCGTACCTGAGCGGTGTTTACCAAGTAGGTCCAAGCTTGTGTTTTACTTTGATCAAAATCGGAAACAAATGCCAGATCTTGTTTGAGTAAACCTGGACTGATATATCCCGAAGCTTCAGCATATACCAGCGAGCGAGTAGGGTTGGTATATAGAATAATCTTTCCCCTGGGGGTTTTAAGTTCTTCTATTTTTAAATAGGCTTTTGGGAGTTGCATTGAATCGGTTAAGAAATTATTTCTAGTGGAGGGGTTTCTTTCCATCTACCGGCAGTGAAATCGGGAAATTGCTGTGGCGCACCATCTTGAGCTATAGAGGCTCCGCTGAGCGGAGTAACAGCACTCCAAAAACAACCTTCATAAACATTTTGATCGAGGGGTAAACCTTGTTGTAAACATTCTACAATGCGGTACACCATGATTCCATCCATACCGCCGTGACCACTGTTTTGTGTTTTTTGATTCAAGCGTTTATACAACGGATGATCGTATTTTTCATAGAGAGCTTCCAAATGTTCTCCCGCTACCCAAGAATGGTGGTTTTTGGTAATGTCTTCAAAACCACCTTCGAGCGCAACTCGTGTAGGGAAACCGGCTAAGATTCCTTGGGTTCCTTGAATTAAATTATGACGGGTATAGGGTCGGGGACTGGTTTCGTCCCATTGAACCATAATGGTTCTCCCGAGCTGTGTTTTGATGATCGAAGTGTTTAGATCACCATTACGATAATCCAATTGATTCCACTTATGGTCTGGTGCATAGTTCTTTTCGGCATATAATTTTCGACCCATTGCTGGGGTAGCGTAGGAAACCATACTTTTAAAAGTATCTTCAGTCCGACCGATATTCATATATTGTGCTACTGGACCCAGTCCGTGAGTAGGGTATAGATTCCCTCTTCCTTTTGCATAATGATGTGTTCTCCACGATCCAGTTCCACGCTCTTGATCTTCCATTTGAAAGCGGAGCTCGTGAATGTAAGCAGCTTCTGCATGCAAGAGATCTCCAATAACTCCTTGGCGACACATGTTGAGGTACATCAATTCGGTTCTGCCGTAATTGACATTTTCCATCATCATGCAGTGCTTTTGGGTTTCTTCTGATGTGTGAACAATTTCCCACATAGCCTCCAAAGTAGTTGCAATGGGAACTTCGACAAAGGCGTGGGCACCGCTTTTCATTGCTTGAATTACCATGGGTGCATGATTTTCCCAGTTTGTAGCAATAAAAACTACATCAGGTTGAACATCTTCCAGCATTTTTCTCCACAAATCTTCATCTCCAAAATAAGATGCTACGTTTTGATGTCGTTTACCTTTTCCAATATCAGAAGCAATCTGAGACCAGCGTTCCACATGATCTTCATAGAGGTCACTAACGGCTACAATCTCTGTATTTTCCATCGAAGCCACAACGCGTAAATGATCTCCACCACGAGCACCAACACCAATAAAAGCAGCACGTAAATACGGTATTTTAGGAGCTGCAAAACCACCCATATAGGTTCCTTTAGAATTACTTTTTTGGGGGGTACAATTGGTCAGTAAAGATGTCGATGCAATTGCAACAGTAGATAAAGAAGAAGTTTTTAGGAAGGATCGGCGGTCAATTTTTTTCATGGTTTTATTTTACTTACAGAAAGGTATATAATTTTT
>CBFHHG010000099.1:0-4469 GCA_965655585.1 Candidatus Arcticimaribacter sp.
AACTGACTTACCCGACAAGTTAAGCACTAGCCCCGGTCCGATCGAGTGATTCGCTGCAAGCGGATTGTATCGAGATCTCAGCCATTAAATGTTTTCACACGCTCCAAGCGTATAGCAAAAGGAATCTCATGGTTACTGAAGGAATAGAGCGCAGCTTTTTCATAGTCGAGCGCGCTTTTCAATTCAAGATCGGTTTCCTTTAGGGCAGCCATAAATTCTTTTTTTAAGCCGGTATCGATTTGGATTTTTAAGTCGCCGTAATAAAGTTCGGTGATCATATACACCCGGCTGATGTTTCCTTGATAGGCTTTCCAGTTTTCTTTTTTGAGTTGTTCTAGGTACCCGTCAATACTGATGCGCAGTTCATTGGACAGTAAGCGTACCTGAATGTTTTCAAATTCATACTTTCGGATTTTATTGAACGCAAACTTTTGACTTAAGCGTTCCATACCGTAGGAAGAATAGGCAATAGCCTGATCGGTATTGGTACTTATGGTTCGTTCGCTCAGCTGAGCGGGATACTGTTTTTGTTTCCTGATTTTTTTCAATGCCCGTTCATGGGTTTTAATATCGAGCAGATTGGCATCATAAAAAGCATTGAGGATGTGGTTGGGCATGCCTCTGTGTTCCAATTTTGGTTTCCCCCATAAGGGTTTCCAAAGCAAATCACCCAAGCTAATTTGACTGTGCGATACAGGCAGTAGTGTGAGTCCGTAATAACGTGAAAAGCTTTTGAGGTTCATAAGGTTTTGTGGAGTGTCTATATTAATGGAACGACAAACTCTTGATTTTTTGTTTTATTAATAATAAGGACACTAAGATGAAGCTTTGAACAATCTTAAACGAACCAGATGTTCTCTGAGGTAGTGATTTTGTAATAAGTGGTAAAGTGAGCTGTATAATTGGTGACAAAGCAAAATCAATTGGAATCTGCTTGGAGCCTAAATAAAAAAATCAATTGCCTACCACTTATTACATAAACCCTACCACCTATTAATTTAAATAACCGAAATCACATGGGCTACTCCTTTTTTCGTAAGCCTTACGATAGTTTTACACATTGTTAACACTATAAGAACTAACCAAAAAGACACCAAATACATGTTGAATAAACTTTACCTCCTTCTATTTATAGGCCCTTTTTGCTTTGCACAAGTAGGCATCTATGGTGATGTTTATATTGCAGCAGATCAAATTTTGGCCATACATACCCCAGCTACACATTTTATTGATGGGATTGTTCGTACCGACTCTAATGTTCCAGGACATGTATCTTTTATGCCCAACAACCACGGAATAGCTCCGCATGCTGGTTCGCATGTTGATGCTAATGTCATTAGTATAGGAACAGCAGAATTTGTTTTCCCTGTAGGAAATCAAAACGTTTACCAACCCCTTAAAATCAGCGAAGGGGACGCTGCCGCGCTGAGTGCTCGTTTTGAGTTTAGCGCACACAGCAACAAGCAACTGAGTGGAGATGCCACCAGCATAAGCAATCGTTTTTACTGGAACATCAGCGGTGATAAGAATGCTAAAATTTCCCTCTCTTGGAATACCTTCAGTGAGATCGACAGTTTTACGGACGAAATAGAAGCTTTGGTCATCCTTGGATTTAATGGGAACTCATGGGAAACAATAGAAGCCCAACTCGATCCCTTGAATTTTGACGGTAGTCCGACTTCAATAAGTAGTGGCGCCATCATCAGTAAAGAAAAAATAAATTTCAGTCAATACGAAGCCCTAACCCTAGGTGCGGTTACCCTTTCAACTGCAATAGAAGTAAACCGCGGGCTTACGCCCAATGGTGATGGGATTAATGATTTTTGGGTTATTGAAAACATAGAAAACTATCCACAGGCACAAGTTCGGGTGTACAACCGTTGGGGTGTTGAAATTTATGCTGCAACCCAAGGTTATAATAATGACTGGCGTGGAACTTACAAAAACGATATCCTGCCCGCAGGCTCGTATTATTATATAATTGATTTAGAAGCAGATAATAAAATTGATCGAGAAGGTTGGCTTTATATCTCGGAATAAATAAGACGGATACAGCATATGAAACAAAATTACCTACTACTTGTATTGAGTACTATTCTAATGAGTTCATCGTTTGTGTTTGGACAACAAGAGAGTACCTTGTCTTTGTATAAGTATAACCTCAACCAAATCAATCCTGCAGCTACCGCAACTCAGGGAGCAACCTATTTAAACATCAATTACCGCTCCCAATGGGTAGGAGTAGATAACGCCCCAGAAACACAAACCCTTTCTTTGGGAGTCCCCAGCGAAACAAAAAAACTAGGCGTAGGTTTTAGTATATCAAACGATAAAATCAACGTTCAAGGCACCACCCAATTTTTTGCTGATTTTTCATATCCCTTGCAATTAGATTCTAAAAGAACCTTATATCTCGGTCTTAAGGCCGGTGGTACTTCATCACGTATAGACGCCGCTCAACTCAATAATAGCAGTGGACCTGTGGACCCCTTCTTAGTAGACGATTCACGATTCTCACCCAATTTTGGTGTGGGAATTTATTATTTAACAGAAAACAACTTCTTTGTCTCTCTGTCTATTCCACGCTTGCTGAGTACGGAACGCTTCAGTTCCGAAAATGGACAAGCGTCTTTAGCTACCGATAAGCCCCACCTATACCTCAGTTCTGGAATACAAATCCCTGTCAGCGATCAGTGGAGTATCAAGCCTTCCGTATTACTATCACGAGTTGCCAATGCTCCTATACAATTTGTGGGCGATTTCTCAATGAGCCTAGACAATAAATTAGACTTTGGTGTGCAGTACAACAAAGGTGGAGGTTTTGGAGGTACTACAACCTTTGCTTTGGGTGAAAGTTTTCGCTTAGGTTATGCCTACATCAGCACATTGAGCAATACCCCCAATGCATTTTCGAGGGGGACCCATGAAATTTTATTGAAAATAAAATTAGGCCCGGACATTAATAAAGAATCCGAAGAAGAAACTACCCTTGACGGCATAGATCGCTCAGAGAAAATAATAGGAACCAAAAGTTTAGATAGACAAAAAAAATAAAGATAACTGCTTATTAAATAAACAATAACAAAGAAAGAAAGCAATTGATTCTGTGAGGATATTTTCTTACAGAAAAAATTGATTTAGTACGGAGTTCAAATTTAACCTAGATCATGAAAAAAATAGTATCCTTAGTACAAACCAAAAAATTCATGTTTGCCTCATTACTTTTACTAGTAATAGGAAGCATGAATGCTCAGATTAAATTAGGAGATAATATTGAGAACATCGATTCCAATGCAATTCTCGAATTAGAGAGTACTTCCCAAGGGGTTTTATTCCCAAGGATGTCTTCTGCTCAACGCGACTCCGCTTTTGGGCAAGATGCTCCCGTAGGACTCTTCATCTACAACACCGATGTTGCTGGATTTCAGTTTTTTCATGAAGAAGTTGTAAACGGAACTCCTACAGGAAACAAAATCTGGTCTACACTACAATCTGGAGTTTCCTCGGGACCTACCAATCCTACAACAGTAGCGGTAGGCGATGTTTTTTACAACACCGCTAATACCCAATTGCAATACTGGGACGGAAGCGCATGGGTTGCACTGAATCTTGGCGGAGATACTACACCACCAGCGACCGTAACCAACACCTTAACCTTAGATGGAACAGAATTGAGTATTTCTAATGGAAACACGATTGATTTGGCCAGCCTTACTGCTGGCGCTGTTGGACCTGCTGGGCCTGCAGGACCTGCTGGGCCTGCTGGAACTTCCGGAACAGGTAGTTTTACCGATAGCCAAACCCTAAGTTGGGGCTCGATTACTGCAACTACGGCTCAACTCGCCATCAGCGATGGTAACAGCCTCAGCATACAAGCCAGTGGTACTCTCCAACTCAGTGGGAGTGGCAGCAACCTTATACTAGAAACAACTCCGATCGACAGCACTGTTTTAGAAGAAGTGCAATCGGGGACAGGAAGCCCTACAGCAGGGCTTTACACCTTTTCGCCCGTTCCCAAAACAGGAGACATTTACTTCGACAATGTCAACAATATTTTATGGGGCTACGATTTTGCCGGAAACTGGCAACAACTTACCACCGAGACTGCAGCAAAATTCATAGACGGAACCAACCCCCTCAATGCAGTGTTCAACACCGGCAGTGTAGGTATTGGCAATGCCGATCCCGATCCCTCTGCCGCGCTAGAAATCACCTCTACCTCACAAGGGTTTTTACCGCCCCGTATGCAAGAAGCCCAAATGAATGCCATTGCAAGCCCACAAGAGGCCCTAATGGTTTACTGTCTGGATTGTAATCCCAAAGGAATTTATGTCTACGATGGTAATTTCTTCAGTCATATCATGGGTGGGATCAGTGCTACCTCGAGTACGGTACTTAACAAAATTTACGCCATCTCCGCATCAGGTGGATCAACTGTAGCATCGAATACCTTAACCCTAGCCGAACTA
>CBFHHG010000100.1:0-4462 GCA_965655585.1 Candidatus Arcticimaribacter sp.
TTTATTGTTTACACTAGCTTCAAAAAAATTAGAAGTTGTATCGCTTATTGTTGTTGTTTGATTATTCCAAGTACCACCTGAAAATAAAACCAATCCTAAAACACTTTCTAACTCTCCGTTTAGTTCACTATCTTGATATGATATTTTTAAACTCCCAGTAAAGAATGCAGTACTGTTATTAAAGTAGTATGATCTATTGATCGAGCTACTAATTGTGTTACTTGTTGTTCCTAACTTACTGATTGTATTGTTTACAATGTTAAAATCAGCAGTTGGATTTATTGTTAAACCATCTATATGAATATAGGTGTTCGATTTTAAAGTAATTTTTTCATTGACGTTAGACCCAATAAAAACAGTTTGGGCTTTTACAAAAGAACCAATTAATACAAAAACGAATAAAAATCTCTTTAAATTATTCATAAAAAATTAATTATTAATACAATAGAAGTCACCATTAAATAGAATTACGAATATTTGAATGAGGTTTTTCATTTTAAATTGAATGATATGTTATGTAACACCATATTTTACTGGTAAAAGGCTCTCATATGAACTCCGCCCCAGCCGCCCAGGAAAAGTTTGACATTGTATGTTCTTCCATAATGATTTCCATTGACATTTAATGGGTAAACGCTAAAATCAAATTCATAAACTGCGTAAGAACCAGTAATCGATGGTAGATTATTTCCCCACGAATCATTTACTGCAGTCCATGAATTTGTTGGTGCAGATTGAGTGTCTGGTCTAAAATTTACTGTGTTACCACTATTAGTGTGGTAACTAAAATAGAATATAAGAGCTTGAGGATTATTACCTGATTCTCCTCTAACCTCTAGGGCGCCATTATTCCATCTAAAGCTTAAGCCAGGAAGATCTATTTGAGAATCCGCAGCAGCAGTGGCTGAAGATTGCGTCACCATTGATGATCCATATACAGGACCAGAAGTGTCAATAGATGTCCAAGAAAGCGATCCAGAACCATCTGTTTTAAGTACTTGATTTGCCGTACCGTCTGTGTTAGGTATTGTAATAGCTCCTGTAGTTATTGTTCCACTTGTTTCAATATTGGTTACATTAGTATCTCCCAATCTAATTTTATTAGAGGCATTTACAATCGCGTTATATCCTATTGCAGTTGCGTTTGTTAAGTTTGTGGAGTTTGTTGAACCAATACCGGCTTGATTTCCTATAAATGTGTTATTAGATCCATCAACATTATACCATCCAGCTTTATTACCCATCCCTGAATTACCTGAACCTTTTGTTCTTCTTAATGCATCCCAACCTATTGCAACATTACTATCTCCACTATAATTTAATTGTAATGCTCTGTAACCTAATCCCACATTATTATTTCCTGTATTTCCACTTTCTGTCCTGATACCGGATCCAGCTTCTACACCTACCATGGTGTTGTAATTACCCGAATTATTGTTGAGAAGGGAATTTGAGCCAATTGCAACATTACTTTGACCTGAAACGTTAGATGTCATTGACCTATCACCTATAGCCAGATTGTTTGAGCCAGTTGTATTTGCATCTAAAGCTTCACTTCCTCCAATCGCTATATTTCTCCCTCCGGTAGTATTTTTATTTAATGAATTCCAACCAATTCCCACATTCATATACCCTGTAGTATTATCTTGCATTGATCTTGCACCTATGGCTACATTTTTGCCCCCAGAGGTTACACTATTTAAGGTCAAGTAACCCAAACCAACACTTCTATTCATAGATCCAATATTTGGAGAAGTTGTGCCATCCAATAACACGTTTTCTGTACCATACAAAAAGGTTGGAGTTGAAGTATCAATAGATGTCCATGAAAGTGTTCCAGAACCATCTGTTTTAAGTACTTGATTTGCCGTACCGTCTGTGTTAGGTATTGTAATAGCTCCTGTAGTTATTGTTCCACTTGTTTCTATATTAGTAATACTACTATCACCTAGTTGAATTTTGTTAGAGGCATCTACAACAGCATTTGCACCAATGCTAATTGCATTTATCAAGTCATTTGATCCTACGTCCGCGTTGAAACCTATTATTACATTATTCGATCCTGAAGTTAAAGATTGACCTGCTGCTTTTCCTAAAGCGGAATTACCTGAGCCCGTTATATTATTTAAAGACTGAGCTCCTATTGATGTATTGTTACTTCCTGTTGTTAATTCATACATCGTTTCAGCGCCTAAACCTGTATTTTGTTGACCAGATGTAAGTTTTTTTAAGTTATAATATCCAATAGCAGTATTATTGTCAAAACCAGTGCCTGAATAACTTTCTAATGCTCGACTTCCAATCCCTGTATTTCTTTTTCCGTTTCCAGTACCTAATGAAGTTCCTACTCCTAAACTATTATCTCCATTCCCTAATCCAGGCCCAAAATATAAGCCTTGGGATGAGTTGTTAATTAGAAGAAGCCAATTGGAACCGTTATAAGAATAAAATCCAACAGTTCCGTCTGTCTGGTATAACAACAAACCTGCTGCAGGATTTGAAATTGCATTCTTTTGAACTTGTGTCATTCTTGGCACTAAGAGACCTTTAGACGTTGAACTAATATCTAACACCGAAGATGATTCAGGTGTTTCCGTTCCAATACCGACTTGCGCTCGAGTTGTAATTGTGATAAAAAAGAAAGCAGAAAATAGTAGAATAATTTGTCTCATAATATTTTTTTAAAAAACATCTTAACTCCAAGAAAGGATTCAATCCTTGATATTATAAGTTTTACCCAATTTGAAATTAGAAGTTTAATTAAAAGTACTTCATCCATCCTTTATTCTATTATTAAAAACAACATGAATGACGGGATTACTGTAATAAGAAACACATTCTTGAATTAAGAAACACTCAAATCATCCAATCAAGTTAACAGCTAAAAAAATATTGGCTATTTGATACATTTTAGCTAGATATGAAACACACGCTAACTTTCTTTTTGTTTCTAATACACTACTTGGATCATTTTTGGCATTCATTATGTTGCATTATCATAGAAAAACAAACATCTGGGCGAATTTGTATCTTATTTTGATTACTGCCTTACAAAATCACGCACCGTGATTTATCTTTAGATTTCATTCAATAGCCTTGAACTAGCTTTATTGGATAATTGTCCTGCATTTTTTTATAGCATTAGTTCCTTATATGTCTTGTATATGTGTACTTGAAAAAATAAATCAAAAAAAATCCGTTCGCGAAAAACAAAACCACAATACTTGGTTGCTCTATTTAAACAGCTATTCATGTACCAGATTTTTTATCTTAAAAGCTATTAGGAGCTGAAAACAGCTGTGTTGCTGCTTGACCCTTATGCCATTGCTCCTTTAGTGTGGGTTTTGGTTTTTCTGTATTTATTATGAATACGATGGTTCAAGTTGAATCCATTACTGGTATTTGGAAATAAAAAAACCCCACTTGAATAAGTGGGGTTAAAGTTGTGGGCGCTGAGGGATTCGAACCCCCGACCCCTTGGGTGTAAACCAAGTGCTCTGAACCAACTGAGCTAAGCGCCCTAATTAATGATAATCAACTAATTAGGTGTAAAGAATAAGCTTTCTTACTTTTAATGTACATTACTAGGTACATTACTTACTCTAAACTTTATAGTTTACAACTGGAATTATATCCTGTTGAGGTGGCAAATATACACTACTTATGATATTATCAAAAACAAAAGACTCATTTTATACACTCTCCCAGTAATAAAATTTCGTACTGCTTATTTACCAGCCCTCTACACACGCAATATTTAAAGTGTAATACATTATTCTTTTTCGAAAGAACTCTTGATGTTGTCTAACTTAACTTTCAAGATGGAGGCAAGTTCGTGATTTAATTTCTTTAACTTATGCTTCTTTCCAATACCCCAACTTGGTTTTGGGGGCACAATAAAGTTTGCCTGTAACTCGAGCATAAAAGACCATAAATCATCATCTTTTTTATCAACTTTTTGAGCCCAATCAGGTTTATCTAAATCAGTTAAAGCGGTATGAATTTTTATTAACTCCTTATGACATTTAGCGAAAACTTCAATAAGATATTTGGTTTCTAAAAGACTAATAACACCATCAGCTTGCGCATCCTCAACTAAATCCATAAAGTAGTATCAATTTTGGGATTTGTGCTCTGGTAGATTTTTTATTGTAGATTTGAAGATAATCTTAAACCATTCAAATGAAGTTTTATCTTTCCCTTTTAACTACTTGTATTCTTTTCCTTACACTTGTTTTTAGCTGTTCAACTGATGATGAAGAATCTGTTGCACCAGTTGTTCAAACACCTCAACCAGAGCCTGAGCCCTCAGCCCCAACACAATTCACCCTCACAGTTACAGCATCAGAAGGTGGAACAGTGTCTACTCAAGGGGGCACTTATGATGAAGGTACTGAGGTTACTGTTACAGCAACTCCAGACGATGGATACGAGTTTATAGAATGGGATGGAAATGATAATC
>CBFHHG010000101.1:0-4411 GCA_965655585.1 Candidatus Arcticimaribacter sp.
GTTCCTTTTGAATCAAAAAGTTGATGCCCCGTTCTTGGAATCCCTCGTTTTTGAAGTTCAAACCCAACCAATTTATTTGTTGTACCCGCTGTTTTTTCTTTTCCAAGTGCTTCGGAGTTGATGAAATTTGTTTGTGGTCGTGTGACCCATCCCAATCCTGCTTCGATTGGTGATTGATCTTCGTTTATTTCGTTCCCGTATAAACAATAACCCATTTCGAGTCGGAGGGTGTCTCGAGCGGCTAATCCAATAGGAGCGATTCCGAAGGCTTCTCCGGCTTTAAAAACAGCCTCCCACACTTCCTGAACCTGCGTGGTGGGTATGTATAATTCTAATCCACCCGAACCCGTGTATCCGGTTGTGGCGATTAAGACATCCGCTATTCCAGCGAAAGTTGCCGTTTGATGGGCGTAGTAGGGGAGTTTGGCTAGTAAAATATCAGTCAAAGATTGCATTGCTTCAATTGCTTTAGGCCCCTGAACAGCAAGTAATGCGTATTCTTCAGAAGCGTTGCGGATTGTAGCACCAAAAGCTTCATTTTGCTTGTTTATCCAATGCCAGTCTTTCTCAATATTTGAAGCGTTCACTACTAATAAATAACGCTCTTCATCCAATTGATATACGATCAGATCGTCGACTACACCTCCGGTTGCATTTGGAAGGTAGTTGTATTGTGCCTTTCCAGATTCCAGCTTTTCGATGTCGTTACTGCACAGATATTGTAAAAAGGAGAGTGCTTGGGGGCCTTCCACAAAAAATTCTCCCATATGAGAAACATCAAAAACCCCGACTCCATCTCGAACGCAAAGGTGTTCTTTGGTGACGCCTTCATATTGAACAGGCATCAGAAAACCCCCAAAAGAGACCATTTTTGCTCCTAATGCTACATGGGTATCGTAAAGTGTGGTTTTTAACATTTTATTTTAATTTAATGGTATATTTGAGCGTAAAGGTAAGTTGTTTTTAACTTATTTTAGAGGCTCAAAATTAAAATGAATATGCGTAAATTAATCTTATTTCCTTTCCTACTTGTTTTTTTGTGGGCTCCACTTGTAGCACAAGAAGCTGTATTAACCCCTGAATTTCATAAATCGAAACGAGAAGCCTTACGGGCTAAAATGCCTGCAAATAGCGTTGCTGTTTTATTTTCTAATCCCGTACGAAATCGTGCAAATGACGTAGATTTTGTATATCATCCCGATCCTAATTTTTATTATCTAACTGGTTTTAAAGAGCCACAAGCTGTTTTGGTTGTTTATAAAAACCCACAACAAGATCAGCAGGGTCAGTTTGTTGATCAACTTTTTGTACAAGAACGCAACCCTTCTAAAGAACAGTGGAATGGGTATCGTTTAGGAGTAGAAGGAGCAAAGGCCCTGGGTATCGACCGGGTATTGCTGCGATCGGAATTCATTAAAAATCAAACCAACTTCACCTCTTTTGAAGAGGTTTTGATTTTTGAATTCAAAAACGATGTGCGTGACGATAAGACCGACCCCTATGACCTCTATGATTTGCAACGAACGTTTAAGGAAAACATAAATTATCCGCAAGATTTTAATCGTTTACGCCACCGCCTACTAAAAAGTATTCGAACGGTTGACAAAGAAGATGTGGAAGCTCTTAAAAATGAAATTAAATGGTATGCGGGGAGAAATGAATCCATTGCCGAGGATCCTGCCATTCAAAACTTTTTAGAAACATCTACTTTAGAAGTTCCTGAAGATTTAAAAATGCAAGTAGCCTTTCTTTTAAAAGATCAATATTTTGATGTCGAACTCTTAGGGCAACTTTTAGGGGATCAGCGCGAGGTAAAGACCGTTGAAGAAATAGCTTTGTTGAAAAAGGCAATTGGTATTTCGGTAGTTGGACAACGCGAGGTAATGAAGGCCATGCGACCCGATATGTCAGAACGAGAAATTCAAGGGATACACGAATTTGTATTTAAAAAATATGGCGCTGCTTACGAAGGGTACCCCTCCATAGTTGGTGCCGGGTCTAACGCATGTGTATTGCACTATATCGAGAACGATGAAGTTGGTATGGATACTGATTTGATGTTGATGGACCTTGGAGCAGAATATGAAGGGTATACTGCCGATATCACCCGAACAATTCCAAAAGACGGAACCTTTTCAGAAGAACAGAAGTTGCTGTATCAAATTGTATATGACGCTCAAGAAGCCGGTATAGAAGCTGCAGTAATTGGGAGCACTTCTGGTCAAATTACCCGTATTACGCAAGAAGTTGTTGCAAAAGGATTGGTCCGTTTGGGAATCATTGCTAAAGAAGACGAATTCAGGACCTATTATCCGCACGGCGCTGCGCATCACATTGGGTTGGATGTTCATGACCTATCGAACTACGGCCCTTTTAAAGCGAATGCTATCATTACTGTAGAACCTGGGATTTATATCCCAAAAAATAGTCCCTGTGATCCTAAATGGTGGGGAATTGGTATCCGCATTGAAGATGATGTTTTGATTACGGAAAATGGACCAATCAACCTATCGGCAAATGCGCCACGTACTTGGGAGGCGATTGAGGAGTTGATGAAAGAGTCTAGTCCTTTGGATCAGTTTCTTTTACCAGAATTAGAAAAATAATTTAGCGCAGTAAAAAATCCTTTAATCCCTGGTAATCTTGAATAGGGATGCTCTTTTTTGTCTTAGAAAGAGTTTCTTTAAGACGCTCTGGGATGTCCACTTTAATATTCAGACTATCTTCAACCGTATCCAAGAATTTTACTGGATGCGCAGTCTCTAAGAAAATTCCATACTTTTCGGGATGGTCTTTGAGATACTCTTTTAGTCCTAAATAACCAACGGCACCATGAGGATCGGCAACATAGCCTGATGTTTTATGAATTTCTTTTAGGGCTTCACGGGTTTCATCATCTGTAAAGCGGTAGCCCGATAGTGTTTCTTTCAAATTGGCCAAGTCATCTCCAAAAATTTTCAGAATGCGTATAAAATTTGAAGGATCTCCAACGTCCATGGCATTTGAAATTGTTGGAGAAGATTTTTTAGGGGTATATACTCCTGAAGATAAAAAATCCGGGACAACATCGTTTATGTTGGTACTGGCAATGAAATGGTCGATGGGCAAACCAATTTCGCGGGCCATCAGCCCAGCACAAATATTTCCAAAATTACCACTGGGAACCGAAACAACAAGGGGCTTGTTCTTTTTCTTAAGTGTTCTATAGGCGATGAAATAATAGAACATTTGGGGGAGCCAACGGGCAATATTGATAGAATTGGCGGATGTTAGTTGCTTGTGCTGGGTGATGTCTTCGTCCAGAAATGCTGTTTTGACCATATCTTGGCAATCGTCAAATACACCGTCGACTTCTAGGGCAGTAATGTTTTGACCCAAGGTTGTTAGTTGTTGTTCTTGAACTTCACTCACTTTTCCTTTTGGGTAGAGAATAACCACTTCAATTCCCGGCACACCAAGGAAGCCATTGGCAACGGCTCCACCAGTATCTCCAGAAGTTGCAACAAGTACCGTTATCTTTTGTGAAGTATTCTCTTTATTAAAATAGCCTAGGCAACGTGCCATAAAGCGCGCACCAACATCTTTAAAGGCTAGGGTAGGACCCTGAAATAATTCTAAGGTTCCTATCTGATCGGTAATCGGTACTACTGGAAAATCAAAATCTAAAGTTTCTTCGATGATTTTTCTCAACTCATTTTCAGGAATACTTCCTTCAACAAAGGGAGCAATCGCTTGAAAAGCAATTTCAAAAACAGATTCTTGTTCAATATTGTCGAAAAAAGCATCGGGTAAGCGATGTATTTTTTCAGGAAAGTATAGACCTCTGTCAGGAGCAATGCCGCGAACAACAGCCTCAGGGAACTCTGCTGCGTTGGATTTTTTATTTAAACTGTAGTAAATCATTTAGACGATATAATGTGAATTCCTTTTGGATTAATTTTAGAAATATGAAGTTCAAATTCAATACTGTATTTTAAAAATGCCTGTCGCATGCTTTCACCTACACGAATAGCGGACTCTTCACCTCTAGATAGTGCAAACATAGATGGTCCAGACCCAGAAATCCCGCTTCCGAGCGCACCCGAATCGGTAGCCGCTTTTTTTAATTCTTGAAAACCAGTAATTAAAGCTGATCGATGCGGTTCGATAACAACATCAACAAGTGATCTTCCGATCAAATCGTAGTCGTTTGTATACAAACCACTAACCAATGCGGCAAGATTCCCCCATTGTTGAATGGCTTTTTCCAGCATGATGTTTTTTTTGAGAACGGCACGAGCATCTGAAGTTTTCAATTCAACCTTAGGATGTAAAATAGTTGCGTATAATTCTGAAGGACTAGGCAAGCCAATTACATCGGGTTCTTTTGAGCATCGCACTAGGGTGAAGCCACCCAACAAAACTGGTGCTA
>CBFHHG010000102.1:0-4078 GCA_965655585.1 Candidatus Arcticimaribacter sp.
CTAATGACGTGTATATCGGCTTGAATCCCTTTTTCTTCTAGAAATTGATTTACTGTGTTTGGATAGGATGTAGCGATCTTTTTATTCGCCAAATCGGAAACACCAGCAAACGGAATTCCTTTTGGAATTGCAATGGATACTCTACATTTTGAAAAGCCTAGGGGCTCAATAATCTCCAGGTCATTCCCTTTTTCTACCAAAAGATTACTCCCCACAATGGCAAGGTCTACAACCCCATCGCGTAAATACTGTGGAATATCGCCGTTACGAAGGAAGAATACCTCCATTGGAAAGTTTCGAGCGGCAGCCTTGAGTTGATCTTTCCCATTGTCGATGGAAATACCACAACTTTTGAGTAAGGCCATGGAATCAGTGTTTAGGCGTCCTGATTTTTGAATTGCTATGCGTATCATAATTGTTATAAATAAAAAAACCCGTTTGAAAAATCAAACGGGTTCTGAGTGTTGTATATATACATCAACCTTAGAGCTCGTTTGAGTTCGTAAAATGATGATGGTTATGTGTTGTTATATTTTGCATTAGAGTACAAATGTATTGAAATTATTTTAAAACTAAGCGTATCCTATTGTTTTAGATACGCTAATTTATAATTCTTAAAAGAATTGCCATTTGGATCAATATTTCAAATTATAAGCAGGTAAAATTATGAATGTTCTAAAAAAAGCCGAGCGCATTAATATGCGTTCGGCTTTTATAATAACAGTTGACAATTGACTATTTCCTTTTGCCAATATTGAAGCTATTGATTCCCGAGGATAATGGGTAAACCACCATCTCCACTACCAATAACAATTACTTTTGAATTGGGAGATTCAGACAACTTCAGCGTAGCTTCAATTCCTTTTTCTTGTAAAATTTTGTCGGTAAGCGAAGCGCTCAGTATACGGTTGGCAGTTGCTTTTCCTTCTGCATCAATACGCTGACGTTCGGCTTCTTGCTTAGATTTTTCAATTCTAAAGACATATTCCAAAGCTTCTTGTTCTTGATTCAACTTACGTTCAATAGCTTCACGGATTGCGATCGGCAGGGTTACATCACGTACCAAGACAGCGTTGAGTTGTACATGCTGATTTTCAACAACCTTTTTAGTTTCTTCAAAGATCTCTTGCTGAATTGCATCTCGTTTTGTTGAATACAATTGCTCAGGCGTATAACGTCCAACAATAGAACGAGCTACTGCACGAATTTGAGGAATGATGATGATGTTCAAATAGTTTTCGCCCTTGGTTTTGTGTAACAACCCAAGCTCTGCTATGAGGGGCTGATACAGTACCGAAATATCTAGTGAAATTTCTAGACCATTAGAAGAAAGAACCTGCATTTTACTTTCAAAAACTTCTTGTTGTTTTACGTTGTAAACATAAACTTTATTCCAAGGTGCAATGATGTGAAATCCTTCGCCAATTACAGGCTCGTCGATAACAACACCACCTCCAAAAGTTCTAAAGAGTACTCCTGCTTCTCCATATCCAATGTTGATTGAAGATTTTGAGATAAAAATAAATAGGATAAAAATACCTGCGATTACGGGCAGGCCAATTTTGGGTAATTTTTGCATAATAACAATTTTAAAATTAAGTTAACATTCCTCCGTCTACATTCAACACCTGTCCAGTGATGTAGTTGGATAGATCTGATCCTAAGAAAACACAAGCATTTGCTATGTCCTCTGGAGATCCTCCTCTTTTCAAAGGGATACCACTTCTCCACCCTTGGACTATGTCTTCAGGAAGTTTAGTAGTCATTTCAGTTTCAATAAAACCAGGGGCAATTACATTCGATCGAATGTTACGCGATCCTAATTCTAGGGCGATGGATTTTGAAAAACCAATAATACCGGCTTTTGAGGCTGCATAATTAGCTTGCCCTGCATTTCCTTTGACTCCCACAACAGAGCTCATATGAATTAAAGATCCTTTACGTTGCTTTAAAAAAGTACGTTGAACAGCTTTGGTCATATTAAATACAGACTTCAGATTTACTTCAATGACATGATCAAAGTCCTCCTCTCCCATTCGCATCAATAAATTGTCTTTGGTAATTCCAGCATTGTTGATCAGTATATCCAAACCGTCAAAGTCTTTTAAAACCTCTTCGACCAGTTGATGTGCTTGATCATAGCTCGCTGCATTACTTTGATAGCCCTTGGCAGTTACACCAAATTCTTTTAATTCCGCTTCTAAAGTGTTAGCCGCTTCGACTGAACTACTGTAAGTAAAAGCTACATTACAACCGTGCTGAGCAAAGACCTGCGCAATGCCTCTACCGATACCTCTACTGGCTCCAGTAATAATTGCTGTTTTTCCTTCTAAAAGTTTCATATATATTGGTTATTAATTCAATACTTCCGCTACTTTTTTTCCAATGGCAGCTGGTGAATTCACCACGTGAATCCCACACTCAGCCATAATGCGTTTTTTAGCTTCCGCTGTATCGTCGGCGCCGCCGACAATAGCGCCAGCATGACCCATTGTTCTTCCTGCAGGAGCAGTTTCACCAGCAATAAAACCAATAACGGGTTTCTTGTTTCCAGTTGCTTTGACGTATTGAGCAGCTTCGGCTTCTAGCTGACCTCCTATTTCACCGATCATTACGATGGCTTCAGTTTCCGGATCATTCATAAACAACTCAACTGCGTCTTTGGTCGTCGTTCCAATGATTGGATCTCCACCAATTCCAATTGCTGTAGAAATCCCAAATCCTTCTCGAACAACCTGATCCGCTGCTTCATAGGTCAACGTTCCTGATTTAGAAATGATTCCAACATTCCCTTTTTTGAACACAAAACCGGGCATAATTCCAACCTTTGCTTCTCCTGGAGTAATAACACCTGGACAATTTGGCCCAATTAAACGGCAATCTTTTCCTGCAATGTAGTTCGAAGCTTTGACCATATCGGCAACAGGAATTCCTTCTGTAATGGTAATGATCACTTTAATCCCAGCATCGGCAGCTTCCATAATTGCGTCCGCAGCGAAAGCTGGCGGAACAAAAATAATGGTAGTGTTTGCATCTGCTTTTGCAACAGCTTCGGCAACTGTATTAAAAACGGGGCGTTCCAAATGTGTCTGTCCACCTTTACCTGGAGTTACTCCTCCAACCACATTGGTTCCATACTCAATCATTTGAGTTGCGTGGAACGTTCCTTCACTTCCAGTAAAACCTTGAACTATTATTTTGGAATCTTTGTTAACTAAAACACTCATTCTGTATTGTATTATTTATTAATGAATTAACGTAACTGATGTTCCGTTTTATGAATTTACTCTTTTACACGTTCTTGGTAGGTGCCTTTATCAGTTTCTACCTTTATTTTGTCGCCTTCGTTGATGAATAAAGGAACATTGATGTGTGCACCTGTTTCTACTGTGGCAGGCTTGGTAGCATTGGTAGCCGTATTTCCTTTTACTCCGGGTTCTGTGTGTGTTACCTCTAAGATTACACTAACGGGCATATCAACCGATAAAGGCATATCATCTTCTGTATTCATTGAAATAGAAACGATCTCCCCTTCTTTCATCAGTTCGGGCGCATCCAAAATATTCTTTTCAACCGAGATCTGATTGTAATCATCTGAGTTCATAAAGTTGTAGGTATCCCCATCGTTGTACAAAAACTGATATTTATTGGTTTCTACTCGGATGTCTTCAATCTTGTGTCCCGCAGAAAACGTGTTATCTAAAACCTTACCCGAAGTAACGCTTTTGAGTTTAGTTCTCACAAATGCAGGCCCTTTCCCGGGTTTTACGTGAAGAAATTCTATTACTTTATATATATCGTTACTGTGTCTAATGCACAGTCCTTTTCTAATATCAGAAGTTGATGCCATAATTTTTCTATTTAATTTTTTTGAAAATACCCTTTCATGATTCCTCGTTGCGAGTCTTTTATGAATTGCAATATTTCATCACGCTCCGGAGTAACACCCATTTCTGCTTCTAGAATTTCAGCAGCCTGTGTTGTATTGTAGTTTTTTTGGTAGAGTATACGGTAGATGTCTTGAATCTGTCTGATTTTTTCTGCCGAAAACCCGCGACGTCTTAAGCCTACAGAATTG
>CBFHHG010000103.1:0-4040 GCA_965655585.1 Candidatus Arcticimaribacter sp.
CAAAAGACAAAAGTATTTTTGATTCTGTGTTATACAAAGGGATTCAACGTATTGTAACGCTTGTGGATCAAGATAAAGTTAACACTACTGTTTATGATAATGATAGCCTATTAGTAGGGCTGGAAGACATAGAAGAGGGCTTTCGTGAGCGCTATTGGGATGCTGTTGTACTTACGGAGGGAAATATTGCATCGGTTTGGGCTCCCTATGATTTTTTTAGCAATGGGAAATTTTCACACTGTGGAGTGGATTTATTCTACTTGGTGAATGATAACAAAGAATGGAAAATTGCACACTTTGGCTACACAAGGAATAAGCGGTGTAATTAGTTAAAAGCGCCTTTACTTTCTCACTTTGCAGGGGTTGCACTTATGCTCCAATCCGTCGATCTGGGTTCTATTCTTTGCGTATTGATCGAGAACTTTAAATTCTTTACAGCTGCTGCATTGCACTTCGGTTAGTGCGCCACTAGCATCGAACTTTCTCCTACTCAAGTACAAGGGTGTTTGCTTGCTGTATGCTTTTATTTTGTTTTTGTCTTCTTGCTTCATTTTCAAAAAAAATTCTAGAGTGCAAATTTACAAAAGAACTTCTCCACCTGAGCTACTTCCTAGCTTCTTATTTGAAAGACCCATTTATAAATCTGACCCTTTGAATGAAGAGGCGG
This sequence comes from Candidatus Arcticimaribacter sp., assembly GCA_965655585.1. GTDB lineage: Bacteria > Bacteroidota > Bacteroidia > Flavobacteriales > Flavobacteriaceae > Arcticimaribacter. The sequence goes on from CBFHHG010000103.1 coordinate 668, forward strand.
TTGGCTTACTATCAATTAAAAATAATGCGCTAATGAAAATGATTAAATTCTATTAATTCACTCCTTTAGAAGGGGCAGTATATGTTTTATTACCTTTGAGGCAATGGAAGAAAAAAAACCCAAAAACCGAAAGGTCAATTTAGGTGGGTCTTATAAATTTAAGATCGCCAAGAAATATAGCAAGCCTCAAAGAAAAGGGGATAAGGTTGCCAACAGAAGAAAGAAAAAGTAAATGAACACAAAACAAGTAACCCTTTTTGGAGGTACTGGGCTGATCGGTGGTTTTTTACTAGATCTTATCTTGGCAGACAATACCATTTCTAAAGTCCATGTAATAACAAGAAAGCCACTTGTAAAGCAACACGACAAAATGGAGGTTTATGAAATTGATTTTTCAAAGCCTGAAGAAATTGACCGCAGTATTGGAGATAGCGAGGTGGTTTTTTCTTGTATCGGTACTACCCAAGCTCAAGTTCGAGGGAATAAAAAAGCATATCGCAAAATAGACTACGACATAACACTCAACATTGCCTTAGGGTGCAAAACAAAGCAAATAGATCACTTTTTATTTGTTTCTTCTGCGGGAGCAAATAGTGCGAGTTCAAATTTTTATATGGGCCTTAAAGGTGAAATTGACGATGCAGTATTGAATCTAAGATTGAACGCCACAACAATATTCAGACCTTCCCTATTACTTGGAAAAAGAAATAACTTTAGACCTAGCGAACGGTTGGCTCAAATTATAATGCCCCTATTTTCTTTTTTAATGCCCACAAAACTGAAAGCCATACGGGGTGAAAAAGTTGCAAAAGCGATGCTCGACCAGTCAAAATTAAAAAATACCGGGAATTGTATTATTGAAAATAAAGCGTTGCTTCTGTGGGATTAAAAACAGCCTTAACTTACACCTAACGCCATATTTATACTGTCCCGCTTATGAAAAAATTACCCCTCCTCTTTACCCCTTTACTTTCTTATGGACAAACGGCTGTCTACAAAAAAAGAGCAGACCTCCGGAAAAAGTTCTGCTCCTTAATAATGTAAAGTGGTTTGGCACCATTTTTACGCTACGAAGGTAGGCAATATTACTTAGCTCATTTCAACTTAATTAGAAATACTATTTATTCGTGATTTCCAAAAGCTTTTCCGTTCTTTGTCTGGAACACTAATTTATACTTTGTACACATGACACGACAGGAATTAATCGACGGGTTTCTTTTAAATTTCAAACCAAAAAAAGATCAGGCATGGAAAAGCTGTTATTTTTTTTCACATTACTTAAAAAAAGAACACAATATTGACGCAGAGCTACTTGAAGGGATTTCTAAAGTTAACAAAATAGATCATTGGATTGTCCGATTTGACGGTATTGATGAAGATATTCATGCAAAAGCTGTGGGAATAGATCCAGATTTTATCGAAGATCCTGAAATGATTTGGAGCCTAGAAGCATTTGAAAAGGATAATTTTTAAGAAATAACTTACTTAAATTAGTGCTGTTATTTTTTCATATCTTTCAGTCAAAGTAAGTTGCCAAAAGATTTCTTACAGTAGATCACTATTTTTATGAAACAAACCATCTTTTTCTTGGGGTTATTTTTACATAGCATCTACTCTTTTTGCCAATATACAGGTTCAAATCAGATAATTAATAACGGTGATATGCGCTTTGGTGACGGGGTTGAATTGTCAATAAATACAGCAGGAAATTTAAAACAACCGTTTTACTTTAGTATTGGAGGCATTTGGAGACAATTAACATACACAGATGTTAGACCGCCACCGCCCGATACACCTTACGCTTTAGACTCTAAATTTGGTGTAGGAGGAGATGGAACTAATAATTGGAATACGAATGGAACTTTGCAATCAAATCCTGTTATGGCTGGTCAGGTTTTTGATTCGAGTGGTTTCACCGGTGGATCAGGTATTCTTAACGTAAAAGGAACTGTCACTGTGGGTACGGCTCAACTCGAGCTAATAAACTCCTATAGTATTAGTAGTGGAAATAATTTTGTCGAAGTATCAACAACTGCGAAAAATATTGGCGCAGCAGCAATCACAAATCTACGGTATTGGATTGGAACACGGGATGATTATGTTGGAGGTACCGATTCACCAACCATAGCTCGGGGTAACCTGGTCGGGGGAGTTTTTCAACAATTGACCCTACAGACCGAACAATCTGCTGCCCTTCGTATCACAACCCCTGATGAAGGTATTTTGTTTTTTACTTTGGCGGGTAATGCAAATAATTCGCATGCTGGTTATGACTTTACCACAAACCCCTCAGAAGCTCTAAATCCTGATAGTGCTTTAATTTCAGACACAATAGACGGATCTTACAGCATGTACGTTCGAATGAATGATTTAGCTGTAAACGAATCGGATTCATTTACCTGGTATTACGCAGCAGCAGCACTTGATGAGTTGGATGACGTAATTGGAGACGTGGCCGCTGCAAGTTGCCCAACCTGTATACCTGATACCGATAGAGATGGGATTTTAGACCCTCTGGATAGTTGTCCTTATGCCGCTGGCGTATCCGCTTTAAGTGGTTGCCCCTGGCCCTTATATGTTGGGAATAATTATAAAACAACAACAGTTTCCAACAGTGTAGAAATCGCTGATGAAGGCTATTTATGCTCTTTAAATAATTCTAATTATTATAATATCGCTTATCATTCGGGAGCATCAGCAGAGCCTATTGTCGGAGATTTTATTATATACAATAACCGTTATGCCTTTTCCCACAGTTTATTATTTGACACCGAAGGTTTTGCCTTTATGAAGCTTCGCGATTATAATAAAATTGTTGAAGTACAAAAAAGTAATGGAAAGATTATCGCTATTTATACCTGTCTTTAGGGTCTGTCCAGTTTAGAAAAACGCTATGAATAGGTGCAATTTTATGGCTTAAATAAAATTAATATTTATGAAAAATCTACTTCTTATTTTACTAGTGGCCCCAATAGTTTGCTTTGGTCAAACTCAGATGCAAGCTGTCCAAGAAGAGGTTCAACCTGTAGGGGTTAAAAAACAAACCGTTGTTTTAGCGTCTTCTACAAAAATCATAACACCAAAGACCGTCGACTTTTCGGACTATTCACATTTGGCACTGGTAACAATTAATAATTTAGGTGCTTCAACTAAGGGATGGTATCGAATTTATGAAGAACGTCTTTCGGCTTCTCCTCTGGTGGTTTTAAACCCTTTTAAGGTTGACGAAAAGAAAGCCGTCTATGACCACAACTTTCTAAAAACAGTAGAAAACTCTAAGTACTTATATCTCGATTACTACCGCTCCAAAGGGGAGACAAACGACCCTCCTGAAACGAGAATAAACAAAATAATTGTCCGGGATTTTAAACAA
>CBFHHG010000104.1:0-4040 GCA_965655585.1 Candidatus Arcticimaribacter sp.
ATGATTTCTCTTCTTGTTTTTGAAGCCGAAAAACTCAATATTTTAACCAGTCCGTCTAAAAAACTATTCAGTCGTTTTACAGGTCTGTAGGTTTTTATTTTAACTGTCATTTAATTTGTTTGAAATATCCATTTGAAAGTAGTTAATTCAAGTCTGATTAATTAGGAGGACAAGTGCCCCATACCGGTTTGTTCTCGTCTGTCAATCCAGAATTAGGTGCAAAATTCTCTGGTTCTGAATCGAAATTAGTAACACACCAGCTTGACAAATTTTGATTGAATGCTGTAGCGTCTTCAAAAAGTCCAAGCATTTTTATCGCACTAGAAGTGTCCCAATTTGAGATGTCTTGGTTAAACGATGAAGCGCCTTTGAACATACTTCCCATATTTAAGACACTAGAAACATCCCAGTTGCTTATGTTTTGATTGAACGAATTTGCTAGATAGAAAATTCCATCCATATCCGTGACGTTAGATACATCCCAAAAACTAATGTCGGAATTGAATGAATTGTCGTTAAAAAAATTGGATAGTGAAACACCCGATCCTGACATATTAGAAACCAAGGTTGTGCAGAGGTTGACATTTCCATTTGCAATTTGACCCGCAATAGTCGAATTGTTGACCGCTAAATATGTTGTCCCTTCAATTTCATCTTGATCTCCAACCTCAGCCTCTGGACATTTACAGATGTTATTCTCAAAATATATAGTTCCCGAATTTTGAATACGAATAAGGGTTTCCATTTCTTCTTCTCCGTTTCCACCGCCACACGAAATTTGTATTAATGCTAATAATAATAGTAGTTTTTTCATTATTGTAAGTTTATTCAATACAAGATATAACATTATCCCCAAAGCAATTCGAAGCCAACGGCCTTTTGGCGACCCACTCTTTTGAGGTTCGACACTGAATTATTGCGATATTCTCTCGAAATGAAAACAAGTTTTTCAAACCCTTTTGTATCTTGAGGATTAAATCCATTTTATATGCCCTTATTGATTGTCATTCTTGGAATATTATTACTGTTTGTTTTAATCGCAAAGTTTAAACTCAATGCCTTTATTGCCTTTATTATTGTTTGTGTGTTTGTTGGCGTATTTCAAGGAATGGAATTGGATCGTATAGTCGAAGCCATCCAAATTGGAATGGGAAATACGCTTGGATTTTTAGTTATGATCTTAGGACTCGGTGCTATGCTCGGAAAACTTGTTTCTGATAGCGGGGCTGCACAAAGAATTACGTCAGGATTGGTTTCGAGTTTTGGAATAAAGCACATTCAATGGGCAGTTGTTGTTGCTGGATTCATAGTGGGTATCCCCATGTTTTATTCTGTAGGCTTTGTCATTCTTATCCCTTTGGTCTTTACGATCGCAGCTGCAACAGGACTGCCACTAATTTATGTTGGATTGCCCATGCTTGCCTCTTTATCGGTGACCCATGGTTTTTTGCCTCCTCATCCAGCTCCTACTGCTATTGCCGGTATGTTCAATGCAGACGTTGGCAAAACTTTATTGTATGGGATTATAATTGCAATTCCAACAATAATAGTAGCAGGGCCTTTATTCACTCGAACGATCAAAAACATAAAAGCTACTCCGTTGAAGGAGTTTTACAATCCAATTGTTTTAAAAGACGATGAAATGCCGGGTATGGGAATTAGCCTTTTTACTACATTATTACCCATCCTATTGATACTGTGTTCTACCCTATTTACCCTTTTTATATCCGGAGAATCTTTGTTTAAACAGCTTGTTGTTTTTATCGGAAATCCCGTAATAGCGATGTTAATTTCAGTTCTAGTTGCCCTCTATACTCTGGGTATTTCACGAGGGAAAAAAATGCCTGAATTAATGAATTCTGTTTCAAATTCGGTCTCCAGTATAACGATGATTTTACTGATTATAGCTGGGGCTGGGGCCTTAAAACAAATTCTGGTTGCGAGTGGCGTTAGCGATTATATTGGAGCCCTTTTAAACGGCTCCTCAATATCACCCTTAATTTTGGCCTGGTTAATCGCAACTGTAATACGAGTTTGTGTAGGCTCGGCAACTGTGGCGGGTTTAACAGCCGCAGGAATTGCGCTTCCGCTGGTTCAAAACAGCGGTGTTTCTCCTGAATTGATGGTGTTGGCCATTGGCTCCGGCAGCTTGATGTTGTCGCATGTAAACGACGGTGGGTTTTGGATGTTTAAAGAGTACTTTAATCTAACGGTTAAGGAAACGCTTTCTACTTGGACCATAATGGAAACTACTGTTGGAATAATGGGGCTAATTGGCGTTTTAGTCTTAAACCTATTCCTATAAAAAATAACAAATGAAAAATCTACCGTCAGAACAATCCAAAAAACTAAACCTGATCTTCCCTCCTGCACCAAAACCGGCTGGGGTCTATAGGCCCATACTGGTAGTCGATAAGTTTTTATATGTATCTGGACAAGGACCCATGAAAAACGATGGGTCATTAATGCTGGGACGTCTAGGGGATGATTTAACTACCGAAGAAGGTAAATTAGTCGCAAGGCAAGTTGGTTTAACCATGCTCTCCAGTATTCAAACCCACTTTGGAAGTCTTGATAAAATTAAACGGGTGGTTAAGGTTTTGGGGATGGTCAATTGTACCCCCGACTTTAAACAACACCCTCTTGTCATCAACGGTTTTAGTGAGCTGATGGCTGATGTCTTCGGAAATGAGCAGGGAATAGGCGTAAGGAGTGCTGTAGGGATGATTCTTCCAGATGGTATTCCTGTAGAAGTAGAAGCAATGTTCGAATTACATTGATATGGCAAATACCCATTGGTATACAATTAAGAATATTGAGGAAATAGTCTCTCCGGCTCTAGTAGTATATCCCGATAGAATTGAAGCGAATATAAAAATGATGATTCGAATCGCAGGGGGTACGGATACACTGAGGCCTCATATCAAAACCCATAAAATTGTAGAAATTATTAATCTGCAATTAGAATACGGCATCCATAAGTTTAAATGTGCTACGATAGCTGAAGCAGAATTATTAGCTAAATGTGGTGCCGCTGATATTCTTTTAGCGATGCAGCCCGTAGGAGTCAATATCCATCGGTTTTTTGAGTTGATGGTTCAGTATCCAAACGCCTCTTTCTCTACAATTGTAGACAATGAAGAAATAATGATGCGAATGAATACCATTGCCTCACAAAAAAAGCTTGAGGCTGCTCTGTGGTTAGACCTTAATAATGGGATGAATAGAACGGGAATAATACCCAATAACGAAGCGGCTTTACTGTATCAAAAAATAGCGTTGTCCTCAAATTTAAAAGCCAAAGGGCTACATGTATATGACGGCCATATTCATACGTCTGACTTTACTGCGCGTAAAGAAATTTGCGATCGCGATTTTGATTTGGTCTTGGGATTAAAAAAGCAAATAGAGCAGTTGGGAATCCAAATCAAAACCATTGTTGCTGGTGGTACACCTACATTCCCAATTCATGTAAAAAGAGATCGGGTAGAAGTATGCCCCGGAACTCCTTTGTTGTGGGACCAAGGGTATGCAGATGCATATAAAGATTTAAAATTTCTACCTGCGGCAGTTTTAATTGGTGCTGTTGTAAGTAAACCTGCAAAAAATTTAATGTGTTTGAACCTAGGGCATAAGGCTGTTGCAGCAGAGATGCCTCCCCCCAGATTAAAAATTTTGAATTTTGAAAAACTCGAACAAATAAGCCACAGCGAAGAACATTTAGTAGTCGATTGTGTCGAATCAAAGAACTATGTAATCGGAACAATTTGTTATGCCATCCCAACCCACATCTGCCCTACAGTAATTAAGTATGACAAGGTGCTGACCGTTATTGATGGAACGATTACTGGGCATTGGAACATCGCAGCAAGAGATCACATCCTTAACTAATGCTATAAAAAAGTTCAGTTCAAATAAGGGGTCATTGCTTGTGATCAATAAAAGAAAAAATTAATAAAAAATATGTTTATACTAGACGCACACCTTGATCTTGCAATGAATGCCATGGAATGGAATAGGGATCTGACCTGGCCTGTGAA
>CBFHHG010000105.1:0-3956 GCA_965655585.1 Candidatus Arcticimaribacter sp.
GGTTATTGCGGTGGATGCTAATGCGAACAAAAGTAATTCAGGGGTATATTCTTTCTTGACTAATTAATAAGCCTTAGCGTGAAGTAGGGATCGTTACTAGGGACCAATCGGACTCTTGAGAAATGTATAGGTACATTATTTCTTTCTGGTTGTTTTTATTATTAGCGTAACGTTTTCTCTGCTACTGATTAAACAGCCTGTGTTTGTTGCTTCTAGGTCTGTTAGATTATCTTTCTTAATCGTTTTGCAATAGTTGGATCACTAGTTGTTTCAAAAACAAAGCAAACGGTTTTAAATGCTTTCGTCATGTACTTATTCAGTTTTAAATCACTTAATCAAAACTAAGGATTTTGAATGTTTTGAACATAAAAAAACCTGCTTATACAGCAGGTTTTTTAAAATTATATGAATTGTGTTTTCTATTGGATGCTTAGATTAACCCGACGGTTGTTTGCACGACCAGCTGCTGTTGCATTACTGTATTTGGAATTGTCTTCTCCAAATCCAACATCACTTAACCTAGACGCTTCGATTCCCATTTGAACCAACGCTTCTTTAATATTAGCAGCTCTTCTATTAGAAAGTTTTTGATTGTAAGCTTTACTACCATCACTAGAAGCATAACCTTCAATCTGAAGCTTTACGTTTGGATATTTTTTTAGTAAGTCTGAAATACCGCTGATTACGGCATCGTAACTGCTTTTTTGAACATCACTACCTGCTGTAAATAAAATGTTTCCTGCTGCGTTTTGAAGAAAGTCAACAATAGCTTTTGGATTTGCAGGGCAACCTTGTGTTGCTGCAGTTCCTGCTTCATTTGGACAAGAATCGTCTTCATCGGCTACACCATCTCCATCGGTATCTACACTTGGACAACCTTTGTCAGCTGCAGTTCCCGCTTCATCTGGACATGCATCATCTTTGTTTGCAACACCATCATTATCATCATCTGGCCAGGGACAACCGTCGTTTTCTTTATCTCCGGCAACTTCTTTACACTTGTCGTTAACATCGAGTACCCGATCTCCATCAGTATCTCGGGTTTTCTCTACTATGATTTGCTCAATGGTTGCAGCTTCACATTCCATAACAACGTCAAAAAAGGTTTCTCCTTTTTTGATCTTGATTACTTTGCGCGTGCATCCTTTTTTAGTAATAATAATTTCAAGAGGGTAATCAAAAGAGGTAGTTACTTCAAAAGCTCCATCGGCTTTGGTGAATACGCCAGAATAAAATCCAGCACCACTTACTCTTCTGGGCTTAACAGTAACGAGTGCTTTCTCTAGTTCAGTAGCTGTAAGTTTATCTTTTACAACACCCTCAAAGCTTAATTGTGAAAAAGCAAATAGCGGAAATAAAAGTAAAATGTAAAATAAATTTTTCATAATGAATATAGGATTTTTTTAAAGGTACTATTTAATAGACTCTGAACAAAACTATAGGTATACGTTTTACAGTCCGGGTTTTGCGCCAACTCGTATTCCAAAATCTGGAAGCTGACTTGAATAGGGATTTAATTTAAAAGAAGATGCTAGTGGACTGCGCCAAATGAAATCGACCCTAAAAAACCGCACATTACCATAGCCGATATTTTCAAAACCAAAGCCATATTCGTAGTAGAGTCCAGAATCGGGGCTGTTGTACTGAATGTTCGATTGATTGATATTTCTGTTTTGATCTGATGTACTTCCATATGCAAACCTAAATGTGGCAAGGGTTCGGAGTTTAAACTTCTTGATTAAAGGGATTTTGTTGGAGACAAACCCATTGAAATGATGCTCAAAATGCCCCATCAAATAGCTGTCTGCTATCATGTCGTAATAATTCAGAAGAGAAAAGGTTCTGGGTTTTAGTGAGTATCCTTGATTTGAAGGGATACCACTCAGGAGGGGTAGGGGTACAATCCCATAGGTTTTGCCTAGTTCAAAATTGGCATCCAGATTACCCATAAAATTCAATAATAAGGTTTGGTTATAGGAAAACTGTACTTTGTTGTAATCTAAAATCCCCCCCAAAAGCCCTTCGACACCTTGTGAATATTTTAGCACGAATTTTGGATGTAAATTTACTCCAAACCGTTGTTCTACACCGTATCCAAAAACATTCCTTCTCGGTGTATATTGAATGTAGGAGTTTATCTGTACATGTTTGTACTTCGACACCTCCCTATTGTTTTGTATAGAGGCGATACTGAAAAATTCTGGTGCTGCCGAAGCGATATGCTCAGAAATCAAATTCAGCCCTACATGAAAATTATTGGAAAACCCAAAATCCAAGTTAACTCCAAAACGTTCGATATCGGATAAATAGTAGTTGGAACCCCTAGCTAAGTAGGAATTGGTACCTCCAGAACTGAAGTCAATTAAGTTTTTTGTTTTCAATAAGCGGCTCCCAAGTTGTTCAAAGTCTTTTGAGTAAACTGCCCCTACTGTAATCCGTGGATCTTGCTTGAGTAAGTATTTTACATCAAACGCATATTTCATTTTTGAGTCTCCAAAACCGTAGGCGATATAGGCATTGGAACGAAACCGATCTTCTATAGTTTTGAAGGTTCTAAAGCCCAAACGTAGTCGATTTCCTTCTACATCATTGTTGTTGAAAGAGTTCCACCATTTTCCAAACTGAATTCCCGTAGCGAGATTGGCATAACCACCCGTGAAGAAATCCGTGTATTGAAGAATCCGCTTCATCTTACTGTTATTTTTTATCTCGGTTAAAATACTTCGGGTATCTTTCGAGTAGTTTTTATTGTTTTCAAACGAATCCCAGAACGCCTTTTCTTCTTGAAATTCTTTCTGGGCTATTTGCATTTTCTGATTCTTATAAAAGGCTTCTGTTTTGGGTGTGTTAAAGCTGTACTGATCAAAGAATTCGTTTTTTATAACCGAGAGTGTTTTTGCGTTTTCTGCTTTTTTAACTACAGAAAACTCCCCTGCATAGCGGTTGCTCTTGGGAAGGTATACACTATCGTTTGCTATCGTAAAGGTTTTTTCTAAATTCAAGCCACTCACCAAATTCAAATTGATAGCTGGATCGATACGCATATCGATCTTTGTGAGTGCGTAGCTCGGAGCAGAGACAGTAAAGCTCCCTGTAAAGGCTAGATCCTCGGATCTGCGTGGGAAGAAGTAAATGGTGTATATTTTTTCTTTTTTAAGGGCAATACTATCCAATAAGACATAATCATAGGTTGCAAATCCATTTCTGGATAAAGGGCTTTCGAACACCTTATCGGCACATAGAATCCGGTTTTTGTATACATCAATATCTTGAAACACCCGCTGCATTTGCTCAAAGAAAAACCCTCTGGGTTCCAAACCGCTGGTACGTTCGCCAAGGGTAACAGTTCTTTCTAAATCTAAACTATCGTTGATATAAACATTTTCAACTTGTTCTTTTAGATTCAGTGGCATATACGCTTTACTGCTTTTTTGTTTTAGTGCGCTGCGAACCGAATCAAAGTCTTTTCGAAGTACTGTTTTAAGGAAAGAGCTGTCTAAATTTTTAATTCCAACCTCATATGAAGTGAATTTTTGGTATTCCAATGCAGCAAAGGAATGGATCCCATTTTTTCGTTTTTTAGCCCATATTTGTTTGAGAATAGCGTATGCAGGATTTTCTTTTTTACGTAAGCGTTTTTTGGGTTTCAGAACCACAACGATCTCGTTCAGTTGTTCTCCTTCTTCTAAGGTGATCACAATATTGCGATTCCTTTTACGTGTCAAGTCTAATTTCTGACTGCTGTAGCCCAAAAGGCTGACGCTAAGTTCTTCGTGAGAGGCATCGGATGATAAAACAAATTCTCCAGCATCGTTAGTAATCGTTCCAATAACAGTTCCACTAAAAAGAACATTTACATACGGTATCGGAACTCCCTCCGCATCCCTGACAATCCCAGAAATCATGGTTTGAGCATTGAGTGCTACACTATTCAGAATAAAGAAGGTAAATAAGAG
>CBFHHG010000106.1:0-3946 GCA_965655585.1 Candidatus Arcticimaribacter sp.
GCCGATGGATCAAAAGATACCATTGCAGCAAACCATACCTATAACGAACAGCAAATTGAGTGGTTCAAAGAAGGTTCTGCCTTAAACCTAATCAAGAAGCAAAACGTTGCTTAGTCGACTCTTTAAATACATTTGTCAGCCTTTTCAATACTCTATTAGCCAATAGATAACTCTCGTTACATTCCCTTGTAGCTTACTAAACACACTCCCTACCGAGTCAAAACTATACTGGCTTACCCACTCACCAGCGCTATGGTTTTAGATGCGTCCCTCTACTTTGACCTCTCGGGCTGGGCTTCATCTGGAAAACTTCTCGCCACGATAGCGATCTATATATAATAAGATTGTAGTAAAAATGTTACACAGAGAATCTATTTGAGCTATATTAATTGACCTGAAGTGATTAAAAAAGATTTACGGAAGAAATGCATAAACTTAACCTTAACTTCATATAAGTATCCGAATTGATTGTATATTATTTATTATATTTATGTTAAATCATAAATTAATCATAAAATGAATGTAGCTAAAAACATTAAAAAAGTACGGGCACACGACGCTATCTGTGGTGTATTATATCTAATTAGCGTTGGATTAACCTTTCAAACTGGGGATTTAGTTTTTCTTTACATTGCTGTTGCGGTTGGGGTATTACAAATTATTAGTCCTCTTACTAAATTTTGTCCTGTTTATTTTACCTTGAATAAATTAATGAAAGATACGGATCCAATGCAAAATGGGAAGTAAATAAATAAGCTCTTCCTAGCGGAGGGTTTTTCTTTTATCCCAATGCCTCCAATCCAAATCCTTCCTAATCCATTGATATTATTGCCTTAACCCTGAGGTTCCCTTGTACTGGTTTTAGGTGGTGGTGTTTGTGGAAAGTTTGCATATGCGTTTTGTTTGCACCCTCATTATCACAATAGTAACGATATTATTAACCATAAATCAGTTAAAATGAAAAACTTTAAAACAATTTTAATAGTAACATTAATTCTTGATGTTATTCAATTCATCCCTTTAGTATTAGTAAGTATGGGGGGAGAAATGAAAAACCAAATGATTAGCGACTTTAATATCGAAGGACTAGCAAGTAGTGCCCCAGCCTTAGAAGTTTTGGATATTATGTTTTATATTCTTGGATTTGTTTTTTTAGGCACAGTGTTATCTGTTCTTTATTCTCTTAGATTAAAAACACTTGAAAGTCTAAAATCAGCAACTTTCATCTTGTTTGTTGTTCATTTATTTTGGACTTTACCGGATTTTATAACCTTATTAAGTGGTGGTTCATCTCATCCTCCTTTGCTTGTAATGATGCTTACACTAATTCCAGTTATTGGGCTCTGTTATGTATCACAAAAGGGAGAAATGAAATCCTAACAAAACACAATACTCTAAATCATCGGGATAGCTGCTTCATTAAGTTCAGATACTTCTATTTCTCTTAGATAGAATAAAACTAATTTATTCCCCTATAGATTACCCCTAAAATAAAGAAAGCACCTACGTTTAATCGTAAGTGCTATATTGCTAGCGTGGAGAAGATGGGATTCGAACCCACGACCTCTTGACTGCCAGTCAAGCGCTCTAGCCAACTGAGCTACATCCCCAAAAAAGTTAATTATTTGCCCCGACCTGCTTTGCGCACGATGGTGCTTCCCTTGGCACCTCCTTTTGCTTTGGGAGCTTTCTTAGCCCCTGCTTTATCATCATTTTTTACTGTTCTGTTTCCGAAAAATTTACTAGACATTGATTCTGATTTATTGAAGCGTTTGTACTGATTATGGATAAAGATAAGCTTTTATTTAAAAAATTAAATGTTATTCTCGGGCTAATCTAATTGTAGAAAAGTCATTTCAGTTCCGTATTTTAGATTCCTTTAAGGCTTAACCATGGATAAAAAATTGATCTTCTTCTTGCTGTGTTTTTGTATTCTTTTTTCGACAATCTCTCGTGCACAAGGAAGTGGTCTTTTAATTCAACAATACGGAAAGTCTAATGTGGATGAAATTGGATCGCGTAAATGGAATTTTGATGCACATTTATTGTTGAATCGATTCAACACCACAGATCGAGAAACCAAAGGAAAAATAAGCCTCGGTGCTGGAGGTTCTGTTCGCTATAATTTTAGAAAAAGTTATGGTCTACGAACTGGATTCGACATTCAAAGTATCAACTACGTCTACGATTTAGCAAACGACAACTCCAAAGATCAATTGTTATTCTTATCCATTCCCTTGACTGGAAGGCTGTATCCTGCAAGACGTGTTACGTTAGAATTGGGATTGGTTTACAATTTTTTACTCCAATCAAAAGGTGATCCGCCTACTAATCTCGAGGAATTTCCAGTTGTTTATCCCGACGACACCTTCAGCAACAGTTTTGGTGTACTTGCCGCTGCACACTACACATTCTGGAAACGCTTCAGCGCTTCCTTACAATATCAATTTCAAAAAAACAACACCAACCCAGTACAGCGGGAGACTAATGGTTTTGCAGGCTTGATGCTGGGGGTTCATTATACTTTTTTAACCGCCAAAATACCCGTCAACTAATGTTTACTCTAATCCAAGCCAAGCCCGACCACCTAGATGATCTTGCCTTACTTTTTGATGCCTATCGTGTTTTTTACAAAAAAGAATCGGATATAAGTGCTGCTCAGGTGTTTTTGAGAGAACGTTTAACCCAAAGTCAGTCCGTCGTTTTTATGGTTTATGATGGCTCTAGAGCCGTTGGCTTTACGCAATTGTATCCTTTGTTCTCTTCGGTAAATATGGCAGCTCTATGGCTCTTGAATGACCTCTTTGTAGATCCAACATACCGTGGGAAAAAAATAGGTAAACAATTGTTAGAAGCGGCTCAAAATCATTGCAAAGTGACCCAAGCAAAAGGAGTCAGTTTAGAAACCGAACAAACCAATGTTGTGGGAAATAAGCTCTACCCCATTATGGGGTTTAAAAAAGATAGCGAGCACCATTTTTATTTCTGGGAAAACCCTACTTTTTTAACCGAATGAGGATCACGCCGTTTTTCCCTTTAGCGCCAACCTTTTGAAGCGCCTTTTGGCCCTTGAGAACATCCATGCTTTCAATGGTATCTACATCTAGAGAATCCATGTCAAAATCAGCAGCCATTTCTTTTCCGTCTATGATGATGATGGGTTGAGTGTCGTCTGTTTGGATATTAAACCTAATCTTCTTTTTGTCCTTAGAGATAAGAACACTATTGCCTGAACCGGATACATTCTGATCTTGAAGTTCCAGGGAATCGCCTAGTTGGGTTACCCAACGAACGGCCTCATCTGCGTCTTTACTTTTGAAAACAAACACCCGTTTGTTAGCGTGTTTGGGGTGTACGATACTATCTCTAAAATCAAGGGCCTGAAGCTCCGATGCATCTTCTCCAAAAAAGAAGATTTCCGTATCTCCGTCCATCAATGGGGCTACCATTCCTGATGAAATCAAAGCTGATTTTTTTTGAATTGGTTTTTCAGGTTCAACCGTAGCGTTGGGTTCCATCTTATAGACTTTTACCGTAATACAAGAACTCAATATAACGCTGACTACTAAAAAGAAAAGCGATTTTTTCATATCAAAAGATTTATAATTTAAAACTAACCATTCTTCCCTAAACTCAAAAAATATTAACGCTTATTTAGTGGTTTTGCGGTCAAAAAAACGGCTCAATGTAATGTTGAGGTAATGATGTCCTTCTTGGGGTTGTACCTTGTTGTCTGGACTCCTATTGAAGTAGGTAAAAGCAAAGCGCCAGTCGTTTTTACGGATTGCATAACCGGCTTCGATCATGGATCTTATGGGGTTTATTGGGAGTGTAAAAGGTGCATTATCGTTGAATAAACTGCCAGACAGCATATAGTCGTGTACGATATATTGCAAGCGAACACCAAAATAAAGACCATTTCCTTGTTCTTGATCAATCAATACAT
>CBFHHG010000107.1:0-3924 GCA_965655585.1 Candidatus Arcticimaribacter sp.
TTCATTTCCTATACCATCTAAATCCCCATCTTTCTGAATTAAAGAACATCCAAATTCATCAACGGTTTCTCCAATTGTAGTTCCAAGACACTGATCATCATCATCTTTTACTCCATCTAAATCTTCATCTGTTTGGATTCGTGCACATCCGTTTTCATCAACTCTAACGTCTGGTTCAGATCCAAGACATTGATCATCAACATTAAGGACGCCGTCAAGGTCTTCATCGATCTGAATTTGCGCACAACCCTTTGCATTAACTTCAGCTCCTGCTTCAGT
The DNA here is from genome assembly GCA_965655585.1 of Candidatus Arcticimaribacter sp. GTDB lineage: Bacteria > Bacteroidota > Bacteroidia > Flavobacteriales > Flavobacteriaceae > Arcticimaribacter. The sequence goes on from CBFHHG010000107.1 coordinate 280, forward strand.
CTCTGGGCATTGGTCTAAATCGTTAGGAACTCCATCTCGATCCACATCATTTTGGAGATCAGAACAGCCTTTTTCATCTACTTCTACACCAAAAGGCGTTGCTGGACAAACATCGTTTCCATTGTTTACACCATCCTGGTCATCATCTCTTTGACTGAAACTACAACCTTTTTCATCTACGGCCTCACCATTTGGAGTTTCTGGACAGCTATCGATGTCATCGGGAACACCATCTTGGTCTGCGTCTGGAATTAATTGAAGAATGTGATTAATGTTGAACGTACTCGTAGTATTACCAGTAGCATCTTGTATGGGATTGGTTAATCCAATACGAATGGTTTGACTCGCACTAATTGAACCTATTAGATTAAATGAAATCGTAAACGTTGACCCATCTTGGACCAAACGTTCTGGGGTTTGGTTTTCAAGAGTTGCAGAACCTGTATTTAAACTTAAACTGAAATCAGAAGCTTCTAAATCCGCAGAATTACTCGAAAATGCAGGTTCGTTGAGTGTAAGGCTCAAGGTTTTTTCATCGATTACTCGAGCTTCTGTTATAAAAGGAGCTGTAATATCATTCAATAAGCCTGTGGCAGTCACTTGGCTCGATAGGGTAGGATTACCAACCGAGTCAAATATTGAATTCGAATTGACTTTTATGTTCAATGTCTCGCTTCCTGTTGCTGCTCCTACTGTAGTAAAGAATAAGGTGTAGGTATTGTTATTAAAAGTTAGCCCTTCTGGAACTGCACTAAGCAGTGTAGCTTTTCCACCTGAAACTTCAAGACCAAAATCTGAAACCTCTAGACTACCCGATGCTACACCAGATGAGAAGCTTGTATAAACAGCATCATCGAATGTCACTTCTACTGCTGTATTGTCTGGCAAAATAGTTATTTCGCTAATGATAGCTGCTGTGTTATCAAGTGCAAGAGTGAGTGTATTGGCTGTACTTTGATTATTTCCAGCATCATCAGTTACAGATGCTGTAGCACTGAATGATTCTTGAATAGTTTCTGGAACTATCCATTCGTAAACCCATACAGTTGGACTTGCAGTTTGGTTCATCAATTGATTTGAAAATACACCTCCAAATGAAAGGATTGGCGGAGTGGTTACGGCTTCACTTATCAGAGCTTCGAATACAACCTCATCTCCTGTTTTTACAATGCCTAAGGAGCGGTTTGAACTCAACTGTAGGGTAGGAGCTGTATTATCAATAATGAAAGTTAAGCTTGAAGAACCGGAATACGCATTGCCACCTTGATCTGTTGCATCCAGTATTTGAACACTAAGCTCACCATCAGCCCAATCCATAGCGCCGACATCCCAAGAGTATTTCCAAGTAGAACCGGAAAGGGATCCAGTTAATGATACCGTACTTGTTAAGACTCCGTCTGAAAGTATAATTGTAGGGGTACTCGCTAAAGATTCTGAAAATGATGCTTCGATGAGGACCGTATCTGAAGCTCGTAACAAACGGTTATCTCGATCATCTGAAAAGATAACTGTTGGCGTAGAATTATCAATTTCATAAGATAAAGTATCCGTTCCTGAATAGGAATTTCCGAGAAGGTCTGTCCCTTCAAGAGTAACTGTAATAGATTCATTCATCGTGCCAGAAACAACCCAGCTATAGTTCCAAACTGATGCAGAATTTGATGCTGTCATTGGGTAGCTGGAATTCGAATTTGAGAAAATCACACGGGGACTTTCTGTCATCGCTTCATCAAAAGTTGCCGTAATTAACACGGTATCACCATCTTTAAAAATATCGTCTGATCGATCATCTGTAAGCAAAACTGTAGGAGCATTCCGGTCTACCAGTTGAACGCTGTTATTCGTTTGAGTTGCAGAAAGTACATTCCCATCAGTACCCGTCAAGGAATTGCTTACAATTCCTATGGTTAGGATTTCCTCCCCAGAAACTTTCCCGGAAAGTGGAAGTTTAACTAAAATTGATTGGCTTGATCCAACACCACCTAATCCTGAATGTTCGATACTGACTGGAATAGTCGCAGTAAGAGATGCAGTACCTCCGCTAATCGACAGTTCAATTGCATTAAGGTTAAACTCACCCATACTGGCATAGGAACCATCTACCCATTTCCAGCCACCACTTGGTTCACTGTAGTTGGGATCATTGGTGTCTTGATATAAACCAATCCAAACTTCTCCTGGTGATTGGTTCTTTATGAAAAAGAGTTCACTTTCTGTATTAATGATGGCTAAATATCCATCAATAGCATCAACGGCAGTTTTTGCATCCTGCCAAGTGTAGGCGGTATTGAGTTTGAAGTAACTGTGTCCGTTGTATGTCCCAATGTGGGTTAAATCACCTAATGTGGTTCTATTCGAATCGGTTTCAACTAGGGAAGGAAATGGAGTAGAGGAACTCCCGTCATTGATTTCTCCTCCTGTCAATATTCCGTAATTTTCATTGCCACCAAGATCATTGGGTTCTCCATTTCGAAAGCTTGCGTAGGTGTTGATAGGCTCAGAAAAAGAGACCAGTACCTGCGTATTTACTTCAGTCAAAGTTATTGTACTTATAACGGAAGGGGTTCTGTCATAAAGGGTAAAGCTTACGGCAGAAGAAGAAGCTACATTTCCTGCAGTATCATAAATAGAATTAGGTTTTGCGAATACACTAAGGGTCTCGTTTCCATCAGGAATTCCCTCTATGGGTAGGCCGAGTTTGACCGATGTGCCACTCACAGTAATAGAAGAAGGCGTACTATTCGATAAACTAGCGACCCCACCAGCAATGGTCATTTCAAAATCATCTGCTGTAATGTCTAAAGCAGAGTAGTAAATTGTCAATACCCCATTTTGGGTTGTTGAACTCCAACCCGACCAGCCCATGAAGTAAAAGTTTAGTTCATTAGAACCTTCATAGTTGAAATCATTAAAACTTCCTGTTTTCTCAACAGTAAAGTTTTGGAAGTCATGGGTGAGTTGCGCTGTTCCAAGTTTTGTATTGTTGAGTTTTATGGTCGCATTGGCATTGGTTCCTCCCCATCCTTGGTCTTTTGCATCGAATGAAAAGGAGACCCTTGAAACAATATAACCATCAGGTACCGTAAGGTCAAAGGAATGGGTCCATGGATCCCAGCTAGAGGTCGGTGTCGTTTTTGTTGGTACAGTAAATTGTGTATTGCTGGCAGTAGAGCTTTCAAAGTTAATCATGTTAGAAGCAACAACCTTTTCATTGAATTCAAGACTAATGCTTGCTTCATTTTGATTGATAAACGAGGATGTTATATAGGGTAGGGTGTCGTCCAATAAATCTACGTATAGACTGTTTTCAGTAAAATTTAATTGATTTCCAGCTGCATCAAAAATTGATGAAACTTCTGGGGTAATGGTTAATCTTTCTGTGCCTGAAATAAAACCAGAGAGATCAACACCCAGGATATAGGTGGTGCCACTTACTGTTAGGCTTGTTGGTGTAGAACTGTCTAAAGCTGCTGATCCATCACTTAAACTGAAATTGAAATCAGCAGTTGTAAGGGATGCCGTATAAGAGTCGTTGAGTTGTTTGAAGACCTGTTCGTTGAATGTGACTTCTACCTCTTCGGTACTCGAATTGTAGTGTATACTGCTTACTCCAGGAGCATCATTGTCGATGGTAAAGGTGAGTGT
>CBFHHG010000108.1:0-3657 GCA_965655585.1 Candidatus Arcticimaribacter sp.
TGCCCCATCGTATTGACGTTGGAGATGGTCAGACCATTCGTCAGCCAGAAGTTTTTGAGCCCCACCTTGTAGCCGCGGCTTACTTAAAACCGGATGTTATTCATGCAACTGAAGCGCTACGCACAAATCCATCTCAGAAACTAATAGCTGCTGATGCAACCCCAGCCATGTTGCTGGAAGAGCAAGAACGCATTCAGTTATCCAATGAAGAGCAGTTGAACTCTGTTCTCAACATGGTCTACACCCAATCGGGTCCTGTACATCTGAATGTTCCTCTGGAAGAACCACTATACGGAACAACAACCTCAGAAATCGTACTTCAAAAAGTTACAGCTTCAAGCCTTCCAGATGAAATCAGTGTTGGGAAACCCATGGTAGATTTATGGAATAATGCTTCCAAAAAAATCATATTAATTGGCGTATTAGCACCGCATTCAATTTCGGAAGAAACTTTAAATGCATGGGCATCAGACCCCTCTGTTATTGTGATGACTGAAAAAACATCAAACATCAAACATCCCCGATTTATAGATGCAATTGATAGTTTAATTGCTCCTCTAGAAAATGGATTCGATGACTTATTGCTAAGCCTTCAGCCTGATTTATTGGTTTCGCTCGGGGGGATGATTGTTTCAAAAAAAATAAAAAACTTTTTGCGGAAGTTTCCTCCAAAACAACATTGGCATATACATCCAAAAAAAGCATACGATACCTACTACGTATTATCGGATCACATCAAAACAGAACCACAAGTTTTTTTTGATGAACTTCTTTCAAAAGCATCTAGTTCAAATCAAAGTACGTACAACAATCAAGTGTCTTCGATATACAACAGGAATCGATTGAAAGGATTAACTTATTTGAACAAAATTCCGTTTTCAGATTTAAAAGTTTTTCAAACTATTTTTAAGTCCATCCCAGATCAACTTCAGTTGCAGCTAGCCAATAGTTCTACGATTCGTTATGCCCAATTGTTCGACCTTCCAAAAACCGTGTCTGTATTTTGTAATCGAGGCACCAGTGGAATAGATGGTAGTAGCTCGACAGCAGTTGGAGCAGCTTTTGTATCTCAAGTTCCTACGCTGTTGATTACAGGAGACTTGAGCTTCTTTTATGACAGTAATGCGTTTTGGAATGCTTACCTGAAAAAGAACTTTCGCATAATCATCATCAACAACCAAGGGGGTGGTATTTTTAGGATTTTACCAGGACAAAAAGATACACCTACTTATGATGAATACTATGAGACCGTTCATAAACGCAACGCAAAAGATTTGTGTAAATCCTTGGGTGTTGGATACAGTAGTGTGTTTTCAGAGTGGCGTTTAAAAAGGAAACTTAAATCCTTCTTTAAACCAAAGAACTGCCCACAAGTTTTAGAAATATTTACCCCTAGAAAAAGTAACGATCAAATATTATTGAATTACTTTAGAGCAATGCAATAAAATTCTATTTAATAAAAAATAAACTATTACCTATGAAAACAGTCGTTTGGGAACCCTTGAAAGAATATTCAGACATTTTATTTGAAATCCACAAAGGCATCGCCAAAATAACCATCAATCGCCCTGAGGTATACAACGCATTCCGACCGGAAACAAACAATCAGATGCTTGAAGCTATGGATATCTGTAGAGAACGCACCGATATTGATGTTATCGTTTTTACAGGTATTGGTGACAAAGCATTTTGTAGTGGAGGTGACCAAAACGTAAAAGGGGTTGGAGGTTATGTTGGCGAAGATGGAGTTCCGCGTTTAAACGTTCTTGATTTACATAAAAAAATAAGAGACATTCCTAAGCCTGTTATTGCAATGGTCAATGGATATGCAATAGGAGGTGGTCATGTACTTCATGTCGTTTGTGATTTGACAATTGCAAGTGATAATGCGATGTTTGGTCAAACGGGCCCTAAAGTTGGAAGCTTCGATGGTGGTTTTGGTTCTTCCTATTTAGCGCGTCATGTTGGTCAGAAAAAAGCACGTGAAATTTGGTTTTTATGTCAGCAGTATACTGCGAAAGAAGCTGAAGAGATGGGAATGGTAAATAAAGTAGTGCCCTTAGAAGATTTAGAAGCAACTGTTATCGAATGGTGTCAAATCATGCAGACTAGAAGCCCATTGGCCTTGCGAATGGTCAAGCGTTGTTTGAATGCGGAATTGGACGGACAACATGGTCTTATGCAACTGGCCGGAGATGCTACCCTGATGTATTACCTTATGGATGAAGCACAGGAAGGTAAAAATGCCTTTTTGGAGCGGAGAGATCCAAACTTTAAACAATACCCTAAATTTCCATAACATACCTAACTGTCATGCCATTTATTGAAGGAGAAAAACTAGCAAAGCTCTACAAAGAAGTTGACGATGAACGAAATGCGTCTTCCTATTTCAGAGCGCTTTATCTTAGAACAAAAAAAAAGATAACCTACGTCAAAGTATATGCTGTTGGGTTCTACATACTTCTTTTCACAGTAATGGTGTTGGGTGTATTTTTATTTTTAGAGACTCAACAGAATGATTTAAGTCAAGATCGTAAGGCTACAGAAGTAACAAATGCTGTAATGGAAATTCAAGAGGACTATGATGTGCTTGATGTGAAGGGCTTAACGGAGCATATCCGGGTCTATTCTGTTCAAATAGCAGCTACTACTGATGAATCGTGGCTACTGTTTTCAGACAACTTTGTCAATTTTAGAGTGCATGAAGTTGGTGAACTTAATGCATTCTCTATTGGATGTTTTGCAGCGGAAGACGAGGCAAATGTTTTTCGTGATAAATTAATCGATATGGGAATTAAAGATGCTTGGGTAGTTGCTTATGAAAACGATGAACGTATAATTTTACATCAATAAATGAATTCAAAACTAAAAATTTGGTTACAAGCTGCACGATTAAGAACCTTACCCTTATCTCTTTCCGGAATTATAGTTGGAAATGGCCTTGCTTATGGAGATGATGGGTTTTCGCACGTGATTTTAGTTTTGTCTTTAGCGACAACAATTGCATTCCAAGTGCTTTCTAATTTTGCAAATGATTATGGCGATGGTGTCAAGGGTACAGATAACGAATCTAGAATAGGACCAGCACGCGTATTGCAACAAGGTTTATTGTCACGAGAGCAGCTGAAAAAAGGAATTCAAATTTGTGCAGCTGTATCGTTGGTATTGGCTTTCGCATTAATTTATGTTGCCTTTGGAACTTCTGATCTACTATATACACTAATTTTTGTCTTGCTGGGAATTGCATCGGTTGTTGCAGCAATTAAGTATACCGTGGGTGCAAATGCATATGGATATAAAGCTCTTGGAGATTTATTTGTGTTTCTCTTTTTTGGAGGAGTAAGTGTATTAGGATCTTACTTTTTGCAAGTACACGAGTTTCAAATTGAACTCATACTTCCAGCTACTGCTTTGGGCTTGTTAAGTGTTGGGGTTTTGAACCTAAACAATATGCGCGATCTACATACCGATAAAGAAGTCAATAAAATTACAATGGCGGTTTTACTTGGAGCTAGCCTTTCAAAAGCCTATCATGCCTTTTTACTGATAGGTGCAGTGCTAACAACTGTTTTTTATGTTAAAATGGACATCCAGCCTGCCTATCTTTTTATGATTGCCGTTTTACCCATGATGATTCATCTCAGACGGGTACTGGGC
>CBFHHG010000109.1:0-1601 GCA_965655585.1 Candidatus Arcticimaribacter sp.
ATCTTCGATGAATCACTCGATCTGACCGGGGTTAGTGCTTAACTTGTCGGGTAAGTCAGTTCGAGTGTTTGCTTTTCGCAAACGTATCGAGAACGACTTACTCAAACGATCGAACCATGCTTTGAAATCCCAAAGCATTTTGTATCTTCTTCCCATAAAATATCATTCGAATGTCTGCACCAAAACGACTTTTTCTACTGGATGCCTTTGCCCTTATTTTCAGAGGCTACTACGCTTTTATTAAGAACCCTAGAATCAATTCCAAGGGGATGGATACTTCGGCTATTTTTGGGTTTATGAATTCCTTGCTCGATGTAATTAAGCGAGAAAAACCAGATCATCTGGCGGTTTGTTTTGACAAAGGGGGCTCCGTTTCTCGCCGGGAACTTTTTGAAGCCTACAAAGCGAATCGGGATGAAACTCCTGAAGCCATTAAAATTGCTGTTCCCTACATTCAAAAAATCTTGGAAAGTATGCAAATCCCAGTTATTGAAAAAGCCGGTTTTGAGGCTGACGATATCATCGGAACCCTAGCCAAACAAGCAGAAAAAGAAGGCTTTAAAACCTTTATGGTTACCCCCGATAAAGATTTTGCACAGCTGGTGTCCGAAAACATCTTCATGTACCGCCCTGCTCGAATGGGTAACGGAATTGAAATCTGGGGAATTCCTGAAGTACAGGCTAAATTTGAGGTTGAGCGGCCCGAACAGGTAATCGACTATCTCGGAATGATGGGAGATGCCGTGGATAATATCCCAGGGCTTCCAGGAGTAGGGGATAAAACTGCTAAAAAATTCCTAAAAGAATACGGTAGTATGGAAGCTTTGCTAGAAAATACGCACGAGCTGAAAGGTAAAATGAAAGAGAAGATCGAAGCCAATAAAGAATTGGGAATGCTTTCCAAAGAATTGGCGAAAATCATACTGGATGTCCCTGTTACTTTTGAAGCGGATGCTTACAAACTTAGTGACCCCGATTTTCAAGCAGTTCAGCCCTTGTTCGAAGAACTCGAGTTCCGAAGAATGCAAGAAACCATTCAGCGAATTTTCAACGCTTCAGAAGCTGTGGCTGAACCGGTACAAAAGACTGCAGCTGCTAGTCCAACCCCACAGGCCAATAACGGGCAAATGGATATGTTTGCAACTGCAGGTGCGGGTACCACTTCCGTCGAAGAAACCGTCCACAGCAAGCAGGCGCTGTCAACCACTCCACATGCCTATCAGTGTATCGACAGTCCCCTGGCTTTGTCTCTTTTACTAGAAAAATTACACGCACAAAAAAGTGTGTGCTTCGATACAGAAACCACCAGCCTCAATGCCTTACAAGCGGAGTTGGTTGGGATTGCCTTTAGCTGGGAAAACCACAAGGGCTATTACCTGCCTTTCCCTGCTGATCAAGAGGAGGCTCAAAAACTCATCGAACAGCTTCGTCCCTTCTTTGAAGATCATGGCATTGAAAAAATCGGTCATAACCTCAAGTACGATTTGAAGGTTTTATCGAACTATAAGCTCCCAGTAAAAGGCCCTTTATACGATACCTTAATTGCCCATTATTTGATCAATCCCGATCGCCGTCATGGCATGGATATTCTGGCAGCTTCA
>CBFHHG010000109.1:1610-3370 GCA_965655585.1 Candidatus Arcticimaribacter sp.
CCTTTATACGATACCTTAATTGCCCATTATTTGATCAATCCCGATCGTCGTCATGGCATGGATATTCTGGCAGCTTCATACCTCAATTACGAGCCCCAACCCATTACTGATTTGATTGGAAAAAAAGGTAAAAATCAGGGTTCTATGCGTGATGTTCCTTTGAAAGACCAAACCCAATACGCGGTTGAAGATGCTGACATTACCTGGCAATTGAAGCAGCATTTTGAAAAAGAATTGACTGCTGCCGAAAATCAAGATTTGTTCCGAACGGTTGAACTCCCATTAGTTCCTGTACTTACCGCAATGGAGCAGGAAGGAATCAATTTAGATGTGCCTTTCTTGAAAGACTTTGCCGTTACATTAGAAGAAGATAGTGCACGCCTACAAGCGCAGATTTTTGAACAAGCAGGAGAAGAATTCAACCTAGCTTCACCCAAACAATTGGGGCTTATTTTATTCGACAAACTCAAATTGGTTGACAAGCCCAAAAAGACCAAAACAGGTCAATATTCTACGGCAGAAGATGTGCTGTCGTATTTGGCAAAAGACCATGCCATCATTGCCGACATCCTCACTTGGCGTTCTACGCAAAAGCTGTTGAGCACCTACGTTATTGCTTTACCCAACGAAATAAATCCTAAGACTGGGCGGGTACACACAGTGTACAATCAAGCTGTAGCAGCTACTGGGCGTTTGAGTAGCAATGCGCCCAACCTACAAAATATTCCTATTCGTACGGAATTGGGACAACAAGTCCGTAAGTCCTTTATTCCACGCGACGAAAACCACGTCTTACTCGCCGCCGATTATTCACAAATTGAATTGCGTATTATAGCCGCTTTGAGTAAGGATCCTTCTATGGTTGCAGCCTTTCAAAACAACGAAGATATTCATGCGACTACTGCGGCAAAAGTATTTGATGTACCCTTAGATGAAGTTACCCGAACCCAACGGAGCAATGCAAAAACGGTTAATTTTGGAATTATATACGGAGTTTCTGCCTTCGGTCTGAGTCAACAAACCGATCTGAGTCGTGCAGAATCCAAAGAATTGATCGACACCTATTATGCCAGTTACCCCGAACTGAAAGCTTATATGAATTCACAGGTCGATTTTGCCCGTGAAAATGGGTATGTAACCACTGTTTTGGGACGCCGACGGTATCTTAAAGACATTTTATCTCAAAATGCAATCGTACGTGGAGCAGCCGAGCGCAATGCAATCAATGCTCCCATCCAAGGAAGCGCAGCCGATATCATTAAGATTGCTATGATTAAAATTCACAACCGCATGGAAGCTGGTGATTGGAAAGCCAAGATGCTCCTTCAAGTACATGATGAACTCGTTTTTGATGTTCCCAAAACAGAAGTAGAATCACTGAGCGCAATGGTGAAAGAAGAAATGGAAAATGCATTCAGCCTAGACGTTCCTTTAGTTGTTGACCTTGGGGTTGGAAATAATTGGCTGGAAGCACATTGATGAAAGTGGTCTAAGCGTGACCCCATCTCGATACAAATGTCGTTCCTCCCTTCACTCGATGGGACAAGCTAGCCCCGGTTAGATCGAGTGATCCGCTGCAAGCGGATTGTATCGAGATCCCCCTTCACTCGATGGGAAACTCAAGCCCAGATCAGATCGGGTACGTATATCGTTCTCGATACGTTTGCGAAAAGCAAACACTCGAACTGACTTACCCGACAAGTTAAGCACTAGCCCTAGTCAGATCGAGTGATCCGCTGCAAGCGGATTGTATCGAGATC
>CBFHHG010000110.1:0-3350 GCA_965655585.1 Candidatus Arcticimaribacter sp.
AAATTGTATTATAAAAACGCCTTGCGGATTCTTCCATCCATCGATGCTTCACTATTTCCAAAAGAGTAAATTAACTACTTTTAAGATCAATCAAATTAAAAATATGTCCCTAAAAAATATTAGAAAAGAAGTAATGTTAACCTTAGAAAAAAACATTGATCAATTCGTAGATAAATTCTTAATTCCTGCAGAAAAAATTTGGCAACCTACCGATTTTTTACCCAATTCTCAAAAAGACAGTTTTATTACTGAAGTAGAAGAAATAAGAGCACTTTCCAAAGATTTAGATGATGATTTTTGGGTCGTTTTGGTTGGTGATACGATTACTGAAGAAGCATTGCCTACCTATGAATCTTGGTTGTTGGATATCGATGGAATTCATCAAAACCCTGATAATGGCTGGGCTAAATGGGTAAGGACTTGGACGGCAGAGGAAAACAGGCATGGAGACGTGTTAAATAAATATTTGTATTTATCTGGGCGAGTGAATATGCGTGAGGTGGAAATTTCAACCCAGCATTTAATTACAGATGGGTTTGACCTTGGAACATCTTCTGACCCGTATAAAAGTTTTGTCTATACCAGTTTTCAAGAATTGGCAACCTATATTTCGCACAACAATGTTGCTAAAATTGCACGGGAAAAAGGGCATAAAGCATTGGCAAAAATGTCTAGAATTATTGCTGGGGACGAAATGCGTCATCATCAAGCCTATTCCAAATTTGTAAAAGAAATTTTTACGATAGACCCCTCCGAAATGATGTTGGCTTTCCAGCACATGATGCAACATAAAATCATCATGCCAGCCATGCATTTAAGAGAATCGTTTGGTGCAAAAGGCGGTTTGTTTGGTGATTTCTCTGCTGTAGCACAACGAGTTGGAGTTTATACCGGTTTTGATTATGTCGATATTCTTAGGAAGTTAAATACTATCTGGGAAATTGACAAAATTACCAACCTCACGCCAGAAGCTGAAAAAGCGAGAGATTATTTAATGCACCTACCCGACAGAATGTACAGAATTACAGAACGAATTATTATTCCAAATACAAAGTTCGAGTTCAAGTGGATGTTACCCGCTTAATGTCGAATTAACCTTAGTAAACTTTTTAAACTATTTTTATGCACCTAGTCAACACCCCTACCTTTCCCGGAAAAGAAATCACTGAAGTGCACGGTATAGCACGTGGCAGCACCGTTCGTGCGCGTAATTTTGGAAGCGATATCTTCGCTGGACTCAAAAATATTGTGGGCGGAGAAATCTCTGAATATACCAAGCTCCAAGCCGACTCAAGAGAACAAGCCCTACAGCGTATGACAGATGATGCTGCACGCATGGGCGCCAACGCTATTGTCAATGTTCGCATAACTACATCTATGGTCATGCAAGGCTGTTCAGAAATCATGGCCTATGGTACCGCTGTCGTGGTGGAGTAAAATCGAGCTTCTGTTTTTTATGTCTGTGGGGTACTCCAGATTTTTCTTCCTTATAAAAAAGGTAAAGAAGAAAACGAAGAAAACTTTGAGGACCGAGAGTATTAATATTTTTCATTTTTTATACATTATTTCTCAATCATTCCCCAAACGACTATATCCATTTCCACTTCCATCTTCTAAACTTAAACGCACTTCTGGGGTGAGCAATTGGTAAATCCCTAGATAAAGCGCGATGGCGTTGTAGCCTCCATGACCTAATTGAGCAAAAGCACTGAGCTCTACTCCCCCAGTAATCACAATATTTCCGCCAACAGCTAAAACAATGTTTGCCGTTACCCTACCTTCTGAACTGCTATCTGAAGTGGTATCTGCTCCTATATGACCTATTTGTGCATAGTTAAACGCTCCACTACTGCCTCCGCTTAGCCTAAGATTGTTCTTTAATCGCAAGCTGATCGTTCCAGAAATGGTATAACTACTCCCCTGATCTGAGCTTTGAAAGCCCAGTTGAGCAAAGCGACCCGTACCTCCATTGCCTGCAGTAAGGACAATACTAAATCCAAAGACAGCCGTTGCGCCTTCTTTCGAGCCTATAGTAATACTGCTTGTTTGGGTACCATCCCCCAGGCTAACCGTACCATTGTTATTCCCAAAAGGGGTAGCTGCGGTTAAAGAAGCCACTGAACTAAAGGCATTAAAGATCGCTAGATCAAAAGCAGTAGTACCATCCCATCCACTGACAAGGTGAATGTCGCCGTTGGCCAAAGAGCGTATGGATTGAAGCAAGATGACATCTACAGTTGCCATGAGCAATACGGTACCACTTCCTGTTACCGTGATGGCATTATCTTGAAGTTGTATGGTTCCACTTACCTGATAACTTATCTGACCATTTTCTAGGGTCATGCTGGCGGTTTGGGTCACATTTGCATTGCCGCGCACTTGAATCCCTCCGTTCCCTGTAAAAGCGAGTGAAGCTGAAAGGGTAACGCTATCTGTTCCACTTTGGGTATCGATAACGATACTACCAATAGAACTCAATGGGATACTTCTTGTATTGAGATCCACTGCAGTTCCTGCTCCCCCTAAAACATTGAGTGGATCATGGAGGATTAAAAGCGTCCCACTAACGGTTAGGGTAAGGTCATCATTTGAATTGCCCCCCGCAGCATCTTCAATTGTAAGTACACCTCCAGCAAGACTAAGCTGAGTTTCTGTTGGAGTAAATTGCACATTGTGAATGGTGCTTGATACAGCCTGAGTAGCATAACCGTTAGTACCGTTCCCATTACCTGGTACATCAGTAATGTCAGTTAACGTTTTTAGTTTAATCGAGATTGTGCCATCTCCTGTGATGTTTCCAACGGTAATTGTAACTCGGCTTCTAATTCCTTCAAGACCTTCAGAAAAGTCACTAATCGTCCCACTAACAGTACCGGTAGTTATCAGCTCAAAATCATCCTGTGTAATATCGCTTCCCATTTCATCAAAATCTTTCAGGAATATAACTTGGGTCGCGGTAATGGACTGGCTTCCACCAAGAATAGAACTATTCGTGATAATAGGGGGAATTAAATCTACCGCCAAGTTTTGAAACAGGGTACTTGTTGATAAGCTGGTGCCTTCAACTGTCGCAGAAACATGAAAACTACCGGTCAAAGAAGATGGTGTCATATTGCTAGTTATTGCCGCACCATTAATATTAGTGTTTGTTGTATAACTAATCGAACCAGTACTGTTGAAGGTTAGTGATGGACCAGAACCCGGCACAGTGAATTTTACAGCAATTCCAGGAAGCCGGTTTCCATTTACATCCTCAACTATAGCAACCAGTGGAACAGGATAAAGGCTATTTACCGGGGTTGATTGATTTTGGCCTGATCCCAGTCTAATACTATGCGGTGTTGCTGCTG
>CBFHHG010000111.1:0-3016 GCA_965655585.1 Candidatus Arcticimaribacter sp.
GAGTTCAGAAGATTCCTCTTCAGAGCACAAAGGGTTTAGGACGGTATTGAATGTAAAATAAACTACCTTATTCTTCATCAGGGTAATAAAGGTGCTCCTGACTGTATGGGTGCTAATCAGATCGCATCTTCTTATACTTTTCTTTTCAACGGTATTGCCTACCCTAGAAGATTTAATAGTGGGCGCTGTAAATCCAGAGCTGATTTTATTTCATTTCAAACCCAATCAAAGCCCAAGTTTGTTGAGTGGTAAACTACAGCTCTTGAGAACAATATTGAGGAAATAACTAAAAATATTCAGTTTGCTTGGCAAAGACAAAAACGTTGATGAAAAACAATCCTTTAGCTATTCCAATACTTAAACGAAAATGAGTAACTTGAAGTAACTAATTTTTATCACCATTCACAAGTTCCTATGCATCCAATCCATAAACAACTCATCATCGTCCTCTCCCTGTTCGCATTCTCTTGTTCCTCAAAACAAGAGAGCTATAAGATGAGTGTATACCAAACTTCACAAACAGGACATAACCTTCGGTTGATTACTGCAGCACAACCGCAAACATATGCAGCTAAAAAAGTTCATTTGATGATTAATCCTGCTGAACAATTTCAAGAATACATCGGCTTTGGGGCTTCTTTCACCGAATCCTCTGCGTGGAACCTGGCGACCATCCCGGAGGCAGCTCGCAAAGAAGTTTTGACGCGTCTTTTTAGTCCAACCGAAGGGGCAGGATTCTCCCTCACACGAACACATATCAACAGCAGTGATTACTCAAACAAGCATTACACCTTTGTAGAAGAAAATGATGAAACGCTTTCTAGCTTCAGTATCCATGAAGACAAAAAAGGTTTTACAGGAGAAGAAAATAATCAAGTGAAGGGCATTGCCCTTGAAGCTCCTCACTATGATATAATCCCAATGATCTTGGAAGCAGCCAACATTGAAGGAGCTCATTTTAATATCATTGCCTCTCCGTGGAGTCCCCCCTCTTGGATGAAGGCAGGAGAGACCGCGAAAATGACCAATGGTTCCCTACTTCCTAAATACTACGGAACATGGGCAAAATACCTTTCAAAATACGTGAGTGCCTATGCTGAAGAGGGTATTCCATTATGGGGAATTACTCCTCAGAACGAACCCTTGCATGCACATGATTCCCGCTGGGACAGCAATGGGTTCACAGCAGAACAAGGCCGTACATTTGTTCGTGATTTCTTAGGTCCTCAGCTCGTAAAAGATGGCCACCTCAATCTCAATAATTTAGATGAAGGGCTACGCCTACTCATCTACGATCACAATAAATCCACCATGAACGATTATGTGGCAGCAACCTATGCAGATCCCGAAGCAGCAAAATACGCTTGGGGAACCGCTTTTCACTGGTACGCCAGCTCTAAACTCGAAGAAAACAATTGGTATGCTGATGCCTTGGATGTGTTGAGAACCTCTTGGCCAGCAAAAGGTATGATTCACACAGAATCGAGCATCGATATTGACGCCTCGGATCCCATGGGTCAATACTGGAGAGAAAGCACCGACTATGCTGGAACATTTGTACCTTTCAACACCTATGCATACGACATCATCACCGACATGAACCACGGAACCCAGGGCTATATTGAGTGGTGTATGATTCTCAGTCATAAAGGGCAGCCCAATCCTTATGATAATTTCAATAGCGCACCCGTCCTCATTAACCCCAATACCGATGAAGTAATCTACACCCCCCTATATTATTTATTGAGCCACTTCAGTAAGTTCATTCGACCAGCAGCCCGAAGAATCAGCATAGAAGGAGACGCAGTAGAAGGCATCATCTATACGGCAGCCCCATAAACCCTGACGGGTCAATTGCTGTGGTTGCTTTCAACAAAACAGCACAAGCCTACGAGCTGCTGATTCGTTTAAATTCAACAACCCACAGTACCCTCATTGAACCCAAAGCACTACAAACCATTCATTTGAAAAAAATTGATTAATTGAGGGAATAGCTTTCCCATTCAATCACCCCTTTTTGCGATTTCATTTATTTTTCTGTATGCAGATAAAATAGATCCAAATCTTTTCTTGCACAATGAACTACGTTTGCTCATAAAATCACTGTTTGTCAACTTATCCTTGGTGGAAAACTTCTGCACTTTTTACAATTTTGGATTGAGTTTTTATGCATATGAGTTGATCTTAAATTTTCTTTTGATCGAATTTACAAAAACAATCCATTCTACCCCACTGGCCTATATAGGAAGCATTGTTGAACAAAACCGTTATTAAATGTAGATAAGTACAGCTGTAGGTTTGCATAACTAAAAAATCAAGAAAAGATAAAATCATTTTTTAACTGATATTCAATAACAAATAAATCCTTTTTAGTTAATTCTAATTTCACAAAGCCTCAAATTATTATACTTTATAAAATTAATGTGTTGTTACTTCATAAGGTTTGAAGGTAAACATGATTCGTGCCCTTCCTTTTATTCGTCAAAGCCATATTGCACAAATGATAGAAAACTCTGGCTTCTTCTGAAGGATTCCGAAACAACTCAAATTTGTTTTATTATATTGCTAGGTAATTGAACCAAAAGTCAATTGATAAAAATTCTTGTAGATATGAAAAAAACTATTCTTAGCTGTGTTACCTTACTACTCTTATATTCTTGTGGCACCAACCAAGTGAAGCCGCGAATTGCCATTGCTGGTCTTGCAATCGAATCCAGTACCTTCTCCCCTGCTTTTACAAAAGAAGAAGATTTTAAAGCACGCATTGGAGAGGATGTTTTTTCATTTTACCCCTTTTTACAAAAAGATTCTATCAACAGAAATCGTGCTCAATGGATTCCAACGCTCAGAGGTCATGCACTTCCGGGGGGCATCGTAACCAGAGAAGCCTACGAATCTTTAGTGCAGAAAACGCTGAGCATGTTAGAAGAGAATTTACCCTATGATGGACTCTTTTTTGATATTCATGGTGCTATGAGTGTTGAGGGTCTTGACGATCCTGAAGGAGATTTTATCA
>CBFHHG010000112.1:0-3021 GCA_965655585.1 Candidatus Arcticimaribacter sp.
AAAAAGCAAGATACTTCCTCTGAATGGATCTCACTTTTTGACGGAAGTTCTCTCGATGGTTGGAGAGCATACAATGGAGAAAGCCTACCTCAGGGATGGGCTATTGTAGATAGCGTTATGACCTTTACCAGTAAAATGGTTTCTGAAGAAGAATACGACTACAAAGTAAGTAGGGATATTATTTATGGCGCTCAAGAATTTGAAAATTTTGAGCTCTATGTCGAGTGGAAAATTCCCCCCGGTGGGAATAGCGGTATTTTTTACCATATCGCAGAAGGTTATGAGGGTATTCCCGAAGTAGCACCCGAATATCAGTTGATCGACGATGAGCATTATACCGATTTTCACGATATAACGGAATACAATAAAAGTATTGGGATAACTGAAAATCCACAAGATTTACACCCGTTGCAAGCTACAGGGGCCGATTATGCAATGTATGCTGCAGATTCTTCCAAGAAAAATCTTAACCCCGCTGGTGAATGGAATAACAGCAGAATTGTTTTTACTCCCACCCGAGTGGAACACTGGCTCAACGGTCAATTACTTCTGAGTTTTGTCCCCTGGTCTGATGATTGGAATGCAAAAAAGAATAACGGGAAATGGCAGCTTACTTCGGATTATGGTATCCACAAAAAAGGCTTTATCGGTTTTCAAGATCACTCCGCATCCTTATGGTTTAAAAACATTAAAATAAAACAGTTGTAAAATGAAAAAAAGAGATTTTATTAAAACAGCATCCCTGGCCCTTGGAGCTACAGTTCTTCCACTCTCAACTTGGTCATGCGAAAACCCAGAATCGATATTGCGAACGGCACATATTGGTGTTTCCAATATGGGACTCGAAGATTTAAAAGCGATCGCATCTCATGCAAATGTTGTTGTTACTGCACTTTGTGACGTTGATAGCAACGCGCTAAAGGCTGCTAATGCAATGTTTCCTAAAGCACAAATTTTCAAAGATTATCGTGCGATGTTCGATCAAATTTCAGAACAAATTGATGCTGTGATCGTATCCACACCCGATCATACACATGCTCCAGCTTCCTTACTCGCTATGGAGAAAAATAAAGCTGTTTATTGTCAAAAGCCACTGACTCATTTCGTTTCCGAATCTAGAGCGATGCGTAAAGTTGCCAATGAAAAAAACCTTGTCACCCAGATGGGAATTCAAGTACATTCATTTTATGACTATAAACTAGCAACTTATCTAATCCAAGGCGGAGTCATTGGGAAAGTAAGCAAGGTCATCGCCTGGTCAAATAAGAATTGGGGATACGATGGTCCTGCTCCAGAAGGTGTAGATCCAGTTCCTGAAAATCTTGATTGGAATCTTTGGCTGGGTACATCGAAAGAACGCCCGTATAAAGACGAATACTACCATCCAGGTAATTGGAGAAAGCTAATGGACTACGGTTGTGCCACGCTAGGCGATATGGGCGTCCATATTTTTGATACTCCTTACAATGCTCTTGAGCTTGACGTACCCAATACCATTACTAACGAGTGCAGACCTTTCAATGGGTATGGATATCCTGAACGCAATATCGTTCGTTATACCTTTGATGGAACTGCCCACACAACGGATAGTTTTGAATGGTTGTGGTATGATGGCGAAGCCGGACCTGTTGTTACGGAAGCGTTAGAACTTCCTGAAGGTGATAAGTTACCAGATCAAGGTGCAATGTTTATTGGGGAAAACGGCAAACGTTTACTTTTACCCCACTTTATGGAGCTTCCAAAACTGATAGAAGAAGAAGCATATAAAACCTATGATATCGCTTCCTATGATCCCGAAAACACTTTAGGCGAACCTATTCGAGATTATGCTAGCGAATCGCCAAAGCATTACCATGAGTTTGTTGACACTTGTCTTGGTAAATCTACTTGCTCGGCTCCCTTTGAATATGCTTCTAGACTTACAGAAACCATCCTTTTGGGTGTAATTGCAGGACGTTTCCCAAACAAAACGCTCAATTACAATAAAGAAACCTCGGAGTTTGTTGAACTAGAAGCTAACGAATTTCTTAAAGGAGATCAGCGCGATTTTTAATTTCTATTGAGCTGACCTTATTTTAAAAAAGAGCCTTTCATCAAAAGGCTCTTTTTTGTTTATGCATTTATTACTGTAGGACCTTGATGTGATTTAGTGAGTTGCCATCTCAATTATTATATTTATTTACTTGTGTTTAACAAGTTAAAATTATATATTTAAATATTATTAAAATTTAACTATTCTATGAAACACTTAATTAAGTACGTACTATTACTTGTATCCACTATTGTTTTGGGACAAAACGTTATCGAAGTTCATTATCGCCATGTAGATTCTGACAAAATTGCAGAATTTGAATTTAAAGAAAATGAATACTGGTCAAAGGTAAAGAAGGCAGCAATTGACGACGGAAATCTACTTGCGACTGCCTTTCTTAGAATTGCAGATGCTGGTATTGTAGATGATCCAACAATGCCAACACATGCATTTGTTTTAGTCTTTAAAGACTTTGAGCAATTAGCAAATTCAAATTCTATATGGGCAAATGCCGGAAAAGTTTTGGGAGTTGATCCCAGTACTGTTGGAACAGATGGAATTTCTAAAACATTGATGGTCCAACGTTATAAACTAATTGATGAATTGCCTTTACAAGAATTTAAGTATGCCGTTTGGAACTATTCAAAACCTAAAAACTTAAATGGGTTTATCGATGAGAACATAAAACTGTGGAAGCCGCATTTCAAAAAGAATCTAGGTAAAAACGGTTTTGCCGGTTGGGGAATTTTTGCAAGAGTGTATCCACAAGGCATGAACGAATCTAGTGTTTTGACCTATGATCACTACACGACCCTCGCAAGCGCTATGAATGCTTTATCTCCCATGGACTACGATCAGTCGATTATATCAAAATCTAAGATGTCGGAATATGACCCCAATGGATTTAGATACAGAGTATTACTCGAGCTTATCGAATTTCAAGGAAGTGTAAAGTAAACTCGGGATTTAAAAATAAATAGATTTAAATC
>CBFHHG010000113.1:0-3009 GCA_965655585.1 Candidatus Arcticimaribacter sp.
CTTTTCATAGTAAAACTTAATGGCATTGATGTATTGATTTTGCGTTGAAGGGCTTACTTTTTCGTTTTGAATCAAATGGAGTAAGAAAGTTTTGATATCCTTTTTCGTAAGCAAGTCAATTGATTTTTTTTCAAAGAATCCCATGAATTTCTGAAAGCAACAAGAATAGGTCTTTATGGTGTTTTGACTGTATCGTTTTAAAATAAGCTGTTCTTTATAGGCCTTGGGGAGTGCTACAGTTTTCGTGGGGGGTTTGGAGATTGCTTTTTTTGGAGTAGGAGTATTTGTATTGAGTTTTGAATAATCCAGATACACTTTTCCCTGCAAGGCTTTATAAAGAGTATTCAGTTGAAAATCTTTTTTTAGAAAATACCATGATTGGAGCGTCTGACTCCAACGTGCTCCGTTTTGCAACTTCAGGAGCGCAATCAATTCCCGATCGTAAGCAAAACTTGCTTTTACAATGGATTCATGTCGATGTATGTCGGGTATAAGCCGCAGGTTTTTCATGATAAGAACAGATTTGGGAGCTGTTGTTTTTCAAATGTAATAAAAAAAGTAAAGCCCTCAACGTGAGGGCTCTTAAGAAAATATAGAAGGAATATGTCTACAAGTGAATCACTTCGTCGTAAGCATCGGCTACCGCTTCCATCATGGCCTCACTCATGGTCGGGTGGGGGTGAACTGCTTTGAGTACTTCGTGTCCGGTAGTTTCTAGTTTACGACCCAAAACCGCTTCTGCGATCATATCGGTAACGCCAGCGCCTATCATGTGGCAACCCAACCATTCGCCGTATTTGGCATCGAAAATCACTTTTACAAAACCGTCGGTAGTTCCGCTGGCTTGTGCTTTTCCAGAAGCAGAGAACGGGAATTTACCAACCTTGAGTTCATAACCCTTTTCTTTGGCTTGGGCTTCGGTCAAGCCTACAGAAGCTACCTCTGGGTAGCAATAAGTACAACCGGGGATATTGCCATAGTCAAGTGGCTCAACATGATGTCCCGCAATTTTCTCTACACATAAAATCCCTTCGGCAGAAGCAACGTGTGCAAGGGCTTGTCCTTTGGTAACGTCTCCAATGGCGTAGTAGCCTGGGAGGTTGGTTTGGTAAAAATCGTTTACCAGGATCTTATCGCGATCTACAGCAATACCGACATCTTGTAAGCCGATATTTTCGATATTGGTTTTTATTCCAACTGCAGACAAAACAACATCTGCTTTGAGAGTTTCCTCGCCTTTGGCTGTTTTTACGGTAGCAGTTACGCCTTTGCCTTTGGTGTCTACATGCGTCACTTCGGCATTGGTCATGATGTTGATTCCTGCTTTTTTAAACGAACGTTCCAGTTGCTTAGAAACTTCTTCGTCTTCAACGGGTACAATTCGATCTTGGAATTCGACAACCGTTACTTCGGTGCCCATGGCGTTATAAAAATGAGCAAACTCAATTCCAATAGCTCCAGAACCAACAATAATAAGCTTTTTAGGTTGTTTAGGAAGCGTCATTGCTTCTCGGTACCCAATTACCTTGACACCGTCCTGTGGAAGGCTAGGAAGCTCTCTTGAGCGCGATCCGGTGGCGATGATTATATTTTTTGCAGTATAAACTGTGGTGGTATCTTCAAGAGCTACGCTCACTTGTTTATTGGGGAGGATGGTTCCAAACCCATTGATGATATCGATTTTATTCTTTTTCATCAAAAACTGAACGCCTTTACTCATTCCAGCAGCAACATTACGACTGCGGTTGACCACCGCGTCAAAATCTTTGTCGTAATCGGTTACTTTAAGGCCGTAGTCTGATGCGTGTTTGAGGTAATCAAAAACTTGAGCAGATTTGAGTAATGCCTTGGTTGGAATACATCCCCAGTTCAAGCAAACACCTCCTAGGCTTTCTTTTTCAATAACAGCAGTTTTCAATCCCAATTGAGAGGCACGGATTGCAGTTACATAACCCCCAGGTCCACTTCCTAAAACAAGTACATCGTAAGTTGTCATAAATTCTTTTTTTTAGATGGCGCAAAAATACAAAAAAGAGGGATATGATATTCGTCTTAGTCTTCCTTTTTAGCTTCGAAGCTAATGCTCGCAGAATTAACACAATATCGTTTTCCAGAAGCGGTGGGGCCATCGTCGAATACATGCCCTTGGTGTCCACCACAATTTGAACAAACAATCTCTACCCGAACCATTCCGTGCGAACTGTCTTTGCGGTACTCAATAGCCCCGTCTATACTTTGGTCGTAACTGGGCCAACCACAGCCGCTATCAAATTTAGATTCACTGGCATAGAGCGGCTGATTGCAACCCCGACAATTATAGGTTCCGTTTTCGTAATGACTGTTATATTCTCCACTGTGGGGATATTCTGTCCCTTGTTCGCGTAAAACACGGTATTCTTCTTTCGAGAGAAGCTTGCGCCAGGCTTCTTCTGTTTTATTGAATGGATAAGGTTTATTCATCTGTTGAAGCGGGTATAAAGGTTAGTGCAGCTGAGTTGATGCAATGGCGTTTTCCTGTCGTTTCTCTGGGTCCATCATTGAACATATGACCTAGGTGTCCTCCACATGTATTGCACTTAAGTTCAGTTCGGGCGTAACCCAATTTATAGTCGACATCGAATTCTATATTTTCTGTTGCTCCACGATCAAAAGAAGGCCAGCCGCTTTTAGAATCGAATTTATCTTTTGAATAATAAAGCTCGGTTTTACAGGCTGCACAAGCATAGGTTCCTTCCTCGTAAAAAGAATTGTATTTACCTGTAAAAGGACGTTCTGTTCCTGCTTGACGCAATACATAATAAGCCATTTCTGGAAGCGAATTTTTCCATTCAGCATCTGTTTTTTGAACGGCATAATCAAGCTTCTTTTTAGCCTCTTTTTTTGCTGTTTGACAGCTCGCTAAGAAGGGGAGTAGTAGGAGGGTGAACATTATCTTTTTCATGGTAGATGTTTTTTTGTGTGAAGATACAAATCTTTCAAACGCTATGTTTTTGGATTGATACTTCTTCG
>CBFHHG010000114.1:0-2947 GCA_965655585.1 Candidatus Arcticimaribacter sp.
GATGGGTAGGTTGATTTCAAAATTAAATTCGGGTGACCAATGCCAGTAAAGCAGATTTTCTCCTTGTGTGAACCAATCCCATTCAACCCCTTTCCAGAGCGTATCAGCTTTTTGGGCTAGTTGTTGTTCCTCTGCGTTACCGTTTTTAAAATATTCACGAATACAGATCAACCCTTGACACAGCAAGGCAGTTTCTATCAAATCAGCTCCGTTGTCCATAGAACTGAACGGAACTACGGCTCCATCAGTTCCATCCATCCAATGCGGCCATGCGCCATGGAATCGATCTGCATTTTCTAAGAAATTAAGTGCAGTCTGCAAATGACTCATTCCGGCTTGTCTGCTGATGATGTTCTGCTCAATCCCCATTAAAATATTAAGAAAACCGAATCCAGATCCACCTGTTGTTACTGTATTAGCGTCAAATGAAAGGTCATTTTCATGTAAGCGTTCCCGACTCAATTTTGAAATGGGGTGTGTATAATCCCAGAAGTATTTAAAGACGTCTTTCTGTACCCTTTGCAAAAGTTCTGAGTCAGAAGCTCGTGGCATCTCAACAAGGGGTACAGAAACAGTTTCATTTCTTTCTGTGTCGTTCGAAGAGCACGATATGAGCAGTGCTATACAATATAATGAAATGCTTTTCAAAGAATTCGATCTATTTTATGTGATTCATTTCAAAGATATACTAAACCCTCCATACGGATCATATGGAGGGTTTAGTATTAACATTTAATGGTATGTGTTGAATCTATTTTAAAATGGCATCTACTAAATAGGCACCAACTTCCTTAGTTCCATATGCTTTTCCACCATCGGCAAGGTCTTCTGTAACATACCCTTCTTGGAGAGCTTGCTCAACAACTTTGCGAATTAAAGCACCCTCTTCTTGAAGGTCAAAACTCATTTCAAACATCATTGCAGCAGACAGAACGGTTGCTAACGGATTTGCAATGTTCAGTCCTGTTGCTTGTGGATATGAACCGTGAATGGGCTCATACAAAGCATTTTCTTCTCCAACAGAAGCTGATGGCATAAGCCCCATCGATCCAGAGATTACAGAAGCTTCGTCGGTTAAAATATCGCCAAATAAATTTTCTGTGATTAGTACATCATAACTATTAGGCCATTGTACTAGTCGCATGGCAACCGCATCAACGAACTCATAAGCAACCGCTACTTCTGGGTAGTCTTTTTCCATGGCTTGGACAGTTTCTCTCCACAGGCGCGAGCTTTCTAGAACATTAGCCTTATCGACACAACACAATCTTTTGGAGCGTGTCATTGCCAATTCAAACCCTTTTTTAGCGATACGTTTCACTTCTGCTCGGGTATAGGTACAGGTATCAAAAGCTGTGTTTCCATCATCTTTACGACCGCGTTCTCCAAAATAGATTCCCCCAGTAAGTTCACGTAAGAAAACCAAATCGGTTCCTTCAATACGTTCTTTCTTCAGAGGCGATTTGTCTAAAAGAGAAGGGAAGGTAAAGGTGGGTCGCACGTTAGCAAACAAACCTAGTTTTTGACGCATTTTAAGTAGTCCTTGCTCCGGACGTACTTTAGCCGAAGGGTCATTATCAAAGCGAGGATGACCAATTGCACCAAATAAAATAGCGTCTGCATCCAAGCAAACTTGATGTGTTTCATCGGGGTAGGGTTCACCTACTGCATCAATTGCTGCCGCCCCTGTAAGAGCCGAAGTCCAGCTAATTTCGTGATTGAATTTTTGAGCGATTGCGTTCGATACTTTAACCGCTTGGTCAATGACTTCGGGTCCAATTCCATCTCCTGCTAAAAGGGCAATATTTAATTTCATATGTTTTGTTCTATGGCGTTACTGTTGTGTTTGAATTATATTGAGCATTTTCTCAGTTGCTTTGATAGCCGATACGGTCTGATCAGAATCTAAGCCTCGTGTTACAAATTCTATAGACTCTTGCTTCCATGTAATAGTAGTTTCACACAAAGCTGCAGAAGTACTTCCTGGGGGAATATGCACTGCATAGTCAATTAACTTTGGAAGCTTTACAGTCTTGGAATCGTATATTTTTCTGATGGCATTGATGAATGCATCGTATTGTCCATCGCCACAGGCATTTTCCTCAAAGGTTTCACCATCAATTTCTACTGCTACAGTAGTAGAGGGCTGCAACCCTTTGGAGTGAGTTAGTACGTAGGATTTGACAAATACTTTTTGGGTATTGGCTCCACTGTTCATGACATCAGAAATGATGTAGGGTAAGTCTTGCGCAGTTACCTGTTCTTGTTTATCCCCTAATTCGATGATGCGTTGGGTTACTTTTTTTAGTGCTTCATCATCTAAACTCAAGCCGAGTTCTTGAAGATTTTTTTGAATGTTTGCTTTACCGGAAGTTTTTCCTAAAGCATATTTGCGTTTACGCCCAAAACGTTCGGGGAGTAAGTCATTGAAATACAAGTTGTTTTTACTGTCGCCATCTGCGTGTATTCCTGCCGTTTGTGTAAATACATTAGCACCAACTATAGGTTTGTTTGCTGGAATTCTAAAGCCAGTAAAAGTAGCGACCAAAAGACTCACCTTGTGTAAGGAGGTTTCATTGATATTGACTTCGATTCCGGGCATAAAATCGTTTACTACTGCCACTAAACTTGCAAGGGGGGTGTTTCCAGCCCGTTCTCCCATTCCATTTACGGTTAAATGTAAACCTTGAACCCCAGCCTTGATGGCTTCCATTGCATTGGCCACGCTAAAATCGTAGTCGTTATGTCCATGGAAGTCAAAATGTAGGTTGGGATATCGTTTAGTTATTTCAGACAAAAATGAAAAAGTCTCCGATGGAGACAGGATTCCCAAGGTATCGGGTAGTAGAATTCTTTTGATGGGTTGTTCTGCTAAAAAATCTAAAAACGAAAACACATATTCTTTGGAATTGCGCATTCCATTACTCCAGTCTTCTAGATATACATT
>CBFHHG010000115.1:0-2945 GCA_965655585.1 Candidatus Arcticimaribacter sp.
ACATCAAATGGATTGATAACTGTCCCAGTACCGGTTATAGTTGGAGTTAAACCAACATCTAAGTTGCGAATTACTATTTCATCAACCGGTCCGCTAAAAGAAAAAGTAATTGGAGAAATCGCCTCTCCTCTACAAACTTCGATAGGAAATAATGCCCCCCCATCTTCACGCCTTAATGCGGGTTGCTCAGCTACTTCTATGGTTACAATATTAGAATAGGATTGACAGGAACTATTACCAGCACCATCATCACCCATAACACTTACATTCATATCTATTGATGCTCCCGCTGGTAAAACTGTTGCTAGACAACTGTCTGTTAAAAGACTTGATGAAGCCACATTATAGGTTCCCGCTACTAGAGGTACAAGTGAGATTATATTGGTTAGTGGGTCATAAGAAGCATTTACATGTGGATCATCATTTGTAATTTTAGTAGCTAAGCTAGCTCCTAGATCGTCTGTTGAACTAGCTGCTGTTGTTGTTACCGTATTAGCGTTACCATTTACTGAAATAGAGTAGGCTCCAGCTGCCATTGCAACAGCGGGTATTCTAGGAGTTAATAAAATTTTTGCTTGTTCTTGTAAGGCTGGGACAGGGTCTCCAATATACTTCACTACCGCACGATAATAGGTAGCAGGAGCAACCGGTAACCAAGCTGGTGTTGCTCTACTAAAAACCAGAGTACCCGTTTGTTCTCCTGGAATATCTTCCCAACTGGATTGATTTATTGAACGTTGCCATTGATATGTAACTGAAGTTGTTAGAGCTGCTGCACCTGTTAATGCCAACGGTCCGGGTAAGTCTGCATCCACTAGAATAGTACAAATCTCAGAATCTCCTAGAGCAGTTCCTGTGTTTATTTCAGGTATAATGCCCACCCGAATAGAATTGGTATTAGAAGTACAAACACTACTTGCTGTTGTACTAATAGCCTGTCGACGAAAGAATGTAGTTTCGATTAATGAAGGTGGATCGTAATAGTTTTCGATCGCTCCAGGTATAGGTACATAATTTACATCTGGAGGTGTTCTTTTTTGCCACTGATACGTCACCGTTCCAGTAGTACTGTTTGCATCCTGGGCAACCCCACCAATTGTTGAACTTATTATTCTAGGAGGCTGACTCCCAAAACAATAATCCTGAGCAGCTGAAGTATCTAATGCTCCCGCATTTAGTATATTAACTTCTATTCTAATAACGGTACTTTCACTCTCACAGGATGCTGGCGGCCCACCTCCGTTTCTTTGAACAATTCGTTTGTAGAACCTTCTAGCATTCAAAATCGGGGGAGTATAATTTTGGCCTGTAGCGGTAGGGATGTCCGTATACAAAAGTCCATCTAATGATTCTTGCCATTGGAACGTTATCCCTGGAGCCATTAATGTTCCACCAGTTACTGTTATCATAGGAGGTCTTGTTCCCGAACATACTTCGCGTGCAGCTGGAGTTATAGACCCTCCAAATAATGGCGGTGCCATTGTTATTGAAACTACATTACTGAAAGCCTCACATCTTGTTGTATTTAATTCACTAGTCGCTTTCCTTCTGAAAAATGTATCTGTTGATTGTATAGAGGTAGGAGTATAAACCGATGATGTAGCTGTACTTATTGGACTAAATGCTGTCCCACTCGTTCTGCTTTCCCATTGATAGGTTATTGTTCCAACACCAGTCGCATCTGCAACACTTATGAATGGATCTGGAATGGTACCACTACAGATAATTGGGGATGGATGTGTTATAATCCCATCAGCAGTGATTGTGTTTTCAATCATTGTAATAGCATCTGAACTTTGGCAACTGGGCGTACTTGTTGAAGAAACAGTCACTCGAATAACGTCACCATCTGCTAGTGGAATGAAATTTGTAGGTGTAAAAATCGTAGAAGTACCTGTTTTCCATTGTGTTGCATTGATGAAAAAAGTATAGGTTGGTGATGCAGCCGCTGAATCTAAATTTGAAGTAGCATTAAAGGTTATGACATCACCAACACAGAAGGTATTGTCGTTATCTGATGATGTTAAATCTACAACGGGTGTGTCGATAACATTCATTGTAATTGGATCTGAAATATCTTCACAAGCCGTTATACTGGGCAGTTGATCATAAGCAATCACGCGAACAACCTGACCATTTGCTAAACCTGTGGTTGTATACGTGTTTCTGACTACAGGGCCTCTAGCTTGCATTTCAATACCATTGACTGTAAAACTATAACTAAGGCCACCAGTACCCGTAAATACTACAGGTGAAAATTGACAAGATGTTAATGAGGCTGTGGCTGTTACAAAAGTAACATTAGCGTCAACACTCCCTCTCAAGCCAGCAATTACATTTGTTACCCTTATTTCTAATGGAGCTGTGAACACCGAACAGTTTACTCCATTAAGTGAACTTTGCGTTCTCCTTTTAAAGAATGTTCTGGCATTAATAATTCTTGGAGACAACGAAGTTGAATTGGTACCCCCAATCGGTATATAACTTGCATCACTACTATTGTCAGGTGACTCAAACCAAGTATATATTGGAGTAGTTCCTGACGCAGTTGATGCTGGAGCTGTAATAATTGAAGACAATGTACCTGCACAAATTGTTGTTGAAGCTGTAGTAGGAAGAACTCCAGTTCCATTAGTAATTACGTTTTCTATTAAGGTCAATGAACTCGTTACGGAACACCCTCCGGCTAGAGTTACTACTACTTCAATATTATCACCTGTTGCTCCTCGAGTATTCCACGCAGCAAAGTCTGTTGGTGTGAATATACCTGTTGTTGTATTTGTTACAACACCTCCATTAACCCTGAAAGTATACATACTACCCGCAAGTGTCGAACTTGCCTGAAGTGTAACCGCATCCCCTGTACAATACGTCAAGCCTAAACCTCCAGCTCTTCCGAAAGTTATCGCTGGCGTAGCTGAATTTTGAATTCGGATTCGTTCTGT
>CBFHHG010000116.1:0-2924 GCA_965655585.1 Candidatus Arcticimaribacter sp.
ATGTGGCACAAGATTCAATTCCAGAAGCGTTTGATTACAGCAGTGGAGCCTTGCATAAAATTAACTTTGTAAAAAACAACAAATGGCTCAAAGATTATAAGCAGTTGAACGATTCAATTCATCTGGATTTAGAAATAGATTTCGGTCCTATTCACTTCAAAAGGACTAGAACGTCAGGTTCTAAGACTTCTTGCGTTTGGAGTCGAAAAGAAATTATGCGGGCAATTGAGGCGAGGCAATGATTTGATTCTGTAAATGGAGGGAATCGGATTTTAACCAAATAATAAGTACATCCTAGTGTAGTAAATCGATTTTTTTTATTTGAAACCTTTATTTTAAAAGTTAATTACTACCCTCATTTTTCTTTTTAATTTTGTTTGATTGTTTTTTAAAAACACTTGTCTAAAATAAAACTTTGCGTATATTTGCACACGCTTTGAAAAGCAAGACATAAGTCTTTATTCAAACTTATATTTTATGAAAAGAACATTTCAACCCTCGAGAAGAAAGAGAAGAAACAAGCACGGATTCCGTGAGCGTATGGCTTCAGCGAATGGACGTAAAGTCTTAGCTAGCCGTAGAGCAAAAGGTCGCAAGAAAATATCCGTATCTTCTGAGCCAAGACATAAAAAATAATGAATCATATCATTTAAATTTAAGGTGTTACTTTTTATAAGTAACACCTTTTTTTGTATATACTATTTAATTTTCATCACCAATGCCTAAAAGACAACAACTTAAGACAGTACTCATCATCGGATCAGGTCCGATTGTTATCGGACAAGCTTGTGAATTTGATTATGCAGGTACCCAAGCCTTACGTTCGTTACGTGAGGATGGAATTACCACTGTTTTGATTAATTCTAACCCAGCAACCATCATGACCGACCCGACTATGGCAGATCATGTTTACCTGAAACCGTTGACTACAAAATCGATCATTGAGATTTTGAAGCAACATGATGTAGATGCTGTACTTCCAACTATGGGTGGGCAAACAGCATTGAACCTCTGTATTGAGGCTGATGAAAAAGGAATTTGGAAAGATTTTAATGTTGAGTTAATCGGTGTTGATATTGATGCAATTAACATTACAGAAGATCGTGAACAATTTAAACAATTATTGAAGCGAATCGACATTCCTGTAGCTCCAGCTGAAATTGCTACTTCTTTTTTGAAAGGAAAAGAAATCGCTCAAAAATTTGGCTTCCCACTCGTAATTCGTCCTTCGTTTACCCTTGGTGGTTCAGGTGCTGCATTTGTTTATACTTCCGAAGAGTTTGATGAACTCTTGACCCGAGGCCTTGAAGCATCTCCAATTCATGAGGTGCTTATAGACAAAGCTTTGGTTGGATGGAAGGAGTACGAGCTCGAACTTCTTCGAGATAAAAACGATAATGTTGTAATCATATGTACCATTGAGAATATGGACCCTATGGGGATTCATACCGGAGATTCCATCACGGTAGCTCCAGCCATGACCCTGTCGGATACCACCTATCAGCGCATGCGTGATATGGCCATAAAGATGATGCGCAGCATAGGGGATTTTGCCGGTGGATGTAATGTTCAGTTTGCAGTAAGCCCAGATGAGCACGAAGACATTATTGCTATTGAAATTAATCCTCGTGTATCCCGTTCTTCTGCTTTAGCGTCAAAAGCTACCGGTTATCCGATTGCTAAGATTGCAGCAAAACTGGCTATAGGATACTCTTTGGATGAACTAGAAAATCAAATTACCAAGTCTACTTCAGCTCTTTTTGAGCCTACCGTTGATTATGTAATTGTAAAAATACCCCGTTGGAACTTCGATAAGTTTGAAGGTTCTGACCGTACCCTTGGGATTCAAATGAAATCGGTAGGGGAGGTAATGGGAATTGGACGATCGTTCCAAGAAGCCCTTCACAAAGCTACGCAGTCGCTCGAAATTAAACGTAACGGCTTGGGTGCAGACGGAAAAGGATATACCGATTACGACCAAATCATTTCCAAACTAACTCATGCGAGTTGGGATCGGGTATTCGTTATTTACGATGCGATCCAAATGGGAATTCCATTGAGTAGAATTCATGAGATCACTAAAATTGATTTATGGTTCTTGAGACAATACGAAGAGTTATATGCTTTAGAGAAAGAGATCTCCAATTTCTCAATCGATACCATAGAAAAGCCTTTACTATTAGAAGCCAAGCAAAAAGGTTTTGCTGACCGTCAAATCGCGCACATGCTCGATTGTATGGAAAGCGAGGTGTACAACTGTCGTTCTAAGTTAGGCATTCAAAGAGTTTATAAATTAGTAGACACCTGTGCAGCCGAGTTTGCTGCAAAGACCCCGTACTACTATTCTACTTTCGAAGATAAAATGCAATTGAAAGGTCAAGAGCCTTTTAGCGATAACGAAAGTATCGTCACTGATCGTAAAAAAATTGTAGTCTTGGGTTCTGGCCCCAACCGAATTGGGCAAGGGATAGAATTTGATTATTGTTGTGTTCACGGTGTATTAGCTGCTGCTGAATGCGGTTACGAAACCATCATGATCAACTGTAACCCCGAAACGGTTTCCACTGATTTTGATGTTGCCGACAAATTGTACTTTGAACCTGTATTCTGGGAACATATTTACGACATCATACAGCACGAAAAACCAGAAGGCGTTATTGTACAGTTGGGGGGACAAACCGCTTTGAAACTTGCTGAAAAATTAGAACGCTACGGAATTAAGATTATTGGAACCAGTTTTAAGGCCCTTGATTTAGCCGAAGATCGGGGTAGTTTTTCAACCTTATTGAAAGAAAACAACATTCCTTATCCAGATTTTGGAGTAGCAGAAAACGCAGAAGAAGCTTTAGCTTTATCAGATGAATTGGATTTTCCAATCCTCGTTCGACCCTCTTACGTTCTCGGTGGGCAGGGTATGAAAATTG
>CBFHHG010000117.1:0-2872 GCA_965655585.1 Candidatus Arcticimaribacter sp.
GTTCTTCCTTGGCTTTATAAATACTCCAATTGGCCATGAAATACCCACCATCTTTAGTTCCGTCAGAAAAACCAAGCATTATGGTTTGCTTCATATTTCGACTTTTCAAATGTGCGCTGTAAACAGGATTGGAATATAAGCTGTTCATGATTTCTTGAGAAGCTCTCAAATCTTCAACGGTTTCAAAGAGGGGAATTAAATCTACCGTTGGTTTATTCCAACCACAAATTCGATGCAGTGCATACAATTGCAGCATGTTTTCAATACTCTGACAATTGCTGATTATATAACGATGACAACCTTTTTCACCATTATTCTTCTGAATGGCTTTCATAGCATAAATGGAGCCAATTGTGTGCTTAACAATGTCGTCTTCGAATAAGGATTCAGGAACATTACCTGTTAAATGAGGCAGTATTGCTAAACGCTCTTCAAGGCTTAATTCTAAATAATTCTCGGGTAAACCGGTGATGTATTCCTGTATTTTTGGGTGTGAAACAATTGCTTCAAATACTTGATTGTGAATTCGTGAGTCTTGAC
The DNA here is from genome assembly GCA_965655585.1 of Candidatus Arcticimaribacter sp. Classification (GTDB taxonomy): domain Bacteria; phylum Bacteroidota; class Bacteroidia; order Flavobacteriales; family Flavobacteriaceae; genus Arcticimaribacter. The sequence goes on from CBFHHG010000117.1 coordinate 541, forward strand.
GAATGTCTAATGCAGCAAAGTGGAAACCAAAAAGTTTGACCTTATTACGTAGGTCAATGATTTCATTTAGATACAAGCTTTGATGACGATCCTTCAGCGTCTGCTCAATTTCCATCAACTCATTGATTACAAATTGGGAATCAAATTGCTCTACTTTCTCAGGCTCAAATAAGGTGAGGTAAATCCTAGATTCTAAATCACTTATTTTTTGATCAACAACATCAAAAGTAATTTTTCTTTTAAGTTTTCGTAAATCCCTATAATAATTTCTTAGAATTGAAAATCGAAGTCGTTCTGCAGTTTTACGTGTGATTTCTGGGGTAACAAAGGGGTTTCCATCGCGGTCACCTCCGGGCCAAAAACCAAAATCAAATATTGAATTATCGACTGGGTCACCTTCAAAAACGTGTTGTTCTATATAATTGTAGATGGCAGTAGCGGATTCATAAAAGACATTTTCTAAAAACCAAGTCAAACTTACTGCTTCATCTAATGGAGTAGGCTTCTTTTTATTGAAAAAACGAGTTTTTCCCAATTGGGCGAGCAATAATTTTATTTGTTCCAGGTCATCATTTTTCAATGCTTCAGATAAATCGGTGATAATTCCGAGAACCGAACCGGGATAGAACTGTGTTGGATGGGCGGTCAGTACGATACGCACCTTAAAGCGATTCAAGTATTCTTTTAATTCCGAAAAACTATTATTGGTTTTTGTCGCTTCTTTGATGTAGCGTAAAGTTCCCCTACCGTGCATGTTGTTGACATAAGAGAAACCAGCATCTTCAATGGCGTCAAATAAAACAATTTGGCGCTCTATGTATTTTAGAAAGCCAAATAACAAATCATGTTTGTTTTGACCTTCCATTCCCTCAGTAAAACGCTCAAAGAAGTTGTCTACAATTTGCTTTGGAGATAAATCTGCCTCATAGCCTTTGGTACAAAAATCTGAAAATAAAGGAAGTAATAGTGATGTTTGAGGTATGGAGTCGAAGGGTAATGTTAAGAATAAACTATTATAGATTTCAAATTTAGAAACAACGTAATCATTAAATCGTTCCGATTTTGTTTTTCTTGCCATGTTGATAGAAGTGTGTTGTTTTTTAAAGCTCGTTAAAAATACTGTGCATTAATCGTTTTTTATCGTTGATACTCTCTTCAAGCGAAATCATAGTTTCAGTTCTCAAAACTCCTTGAATGTCATCGATCATAAAAATGATGTCTTTAGCATGCTTGGTGTCACGCGCTCTTACTTTGCAGAAAACATTGAATTTTCCGGTAGTAATGTGAGCAACTGTAACAAATGGAATGTTCTCTAAGTCTATCAAAGACTGCTTTGTAGTGCTGTTTTTTTCAAGGAAAATACCGACGTAAGCAATAAAAGAATACCCCAGCTTTTCGTAGTCCAAATTAAGAGACGAACCCTTAATAATACCAGCATCTTCCATTTTCTTGACGCGTACATGAACGGTTCCAGCGGAAATTAACAGTTTTTTGGAAATATCAGTAAAAGGAACCCGCGTGTTATCTATTAAAATATCTAAAATCTGGTGATCTACTTCATCAAGCTTAAACTTTGGCATATCGTTTTCTTTAAATTCTTTAAGCAAAAATAGAAAAAACGTTGATGTATTTTTGAAGATTTAGATGAATTTATGTAAACTTAACAAAGAAATGGTTTTTGTTAAATTTTCTTTATTAGTAGTTCCTGCGTCAAAACACAAATTCATTAACGTTTTATGTTCTTGTACATTAATTCGTTGCATTCCATACAATCCCTTGCTTTCAAGTACTAATTCTGGAACAAAGTCAATATCATTGCCTTTTTTAACTTCTTTAAACTGAATCAGTAGGTTGTTTTTCAAGACGGGCACCCCACTAGGTTTTTCTTTAAAGTTGTACAATTCAATATCTCGGAGGTGATTTTTATTCTCAGGAATTTCAAAATAAGCTGCTAACTCTTGATTTTCTATAGCATCTGAAGCAATCGCCAGCGACATTGTTACAAGTGAATTGAAGATGTGTTTTCTAGTTTCAACCCTTTTGTAGTCCAATGGGTAGTGTCCAGCCTCAAATAAGACCGTAGGCGTGTTTTGCGCCGTAAAGTAATCCCCAACACAGTTGATGTTAAAACCGTCATCGTATCGGCCAACAGCGCCCGGTATACTTTTCTGTAGCATCGTATTGGCCAGGGCAATTAACTTCATCGCTTGTTCTCTTGCTGGTGTGATTGTTCTGTCATGATCTGCAGCGGGTGCCAAAAAGGATACCGTAGCAGGAATTTCGCTGTTTCCAGCTGCAAAAATTGTTCTTTGCCCGTGTAAATTAAAACAAT
>CBFHHG010000118.1:0-2706 GCA_965655585.1 Candidatus Arcticimaribacter sp.
GTAGTTTCAGTCATAAAAACGTGTTTATAGGCTGCTGCATGAAACACAACATCAATTGTCTGTGATTTAAAACACTGTTCAACCGAAGCGTAATTCGAGACCGAGCGTAATAAAAATTCAAATTGAGTCCTGTGCTTTGCTTTGAATAATTCGTTTTTCAAGTCGAACAATGGGGTTTCGGCTTGATCAAATAAAATAAGTTTATGCGGTTTAAATTTCAGCAATTGGCGCACAATTTCACTTCCAATTGAACCCGCAGCACCCGTAACTAAAATGGTTTTATCTTGGTATTGTAATACGTTTTTCTGAAGGTCAATATCGATTGCGTCCCGACGCAATAAATCTTCGATGATGATGGGTTTTAGGTTTCCAACAATGCCTTGACTGTTTGCCCACTTATCAATTGCTGGAACTGTAAAGATTTTAACACCCTGTAATTTAAAAAAATTAAAAACTTCATTTTTTCTCTTTTGAGAAATTTTATCGGTAGTAATGATTACTTGATCGATGTTCTGTTGTTCTACCGTTTTTTTTAGTTTTTCGTCTAAGGCAAAAACAGAAATCCCTTCGATACTACGACCAACCTTGGTCTTATCATCATCAACGAAGGCAAGTACATTAACCGAATTACTGTCGTCTAAGGCTCTCTTGGCCATCAGACCGTTGACTCCTGCACCAAATAAAATAGTAGCCGTTAGTTTTTGTTCTTTCGAGACTCGTGCATACAGTAGTTTTACAATAAGACGATAGAGCGATAAAAAAGAAAGGCTAAAATAAAACAGTAATAACAGATAGTTATAATGTGCTCTTGTATTCGCTTTTACATAAAGGGCATAAACCATAAGAGTCAGTGCCAATCCCATTGTGATTTTACCAATATCAATAAAGGTCGTAAAGCGAAGCAACATCCGATATCCCCTTAACAAAGTCAAGCAAACCAATGCCAAAACAATGAAGATGATTTTATCGGTTAACGAGCGAATTACTATGTTGGAGCCATTTAAATACAAGAGAACCTCAATGGCTAGAAAAAGGCAAATTCCATCCAATACATAGGCGTATTTTTTAGAGTAATGGTATTTGAATATTTTTTCGAACATCGTGGTTTGAGTTTAGGAATTCAAAAAAGCCTCTATTGATCTTTGAATTCGCTCTTTATCTTGGTCTGTTAAATTACTCCCCGAAGGTAAGCATAATCCTTTTTGGAAAAGCTCTTGAGCGACCGCTCCTCCAAAATATGCTGCGCCTTTGTAAAGCGGTTGCAGATGCATAGGCTTCCACAAGGGTCGACTTTCAATATTATCCTGTTCTAAGTGCAGTCTAAAATGTTCGGGCTCGAGTTTTTTGTTTTTTGACTGTTCCAACAGAACACAGCTCAACCAGCGGTTGGATAAGAATCCCTGAGGTTCCTCTAAAAACCGAACTCCGTCTACATTTTTGAAAAGGTCTTCATAAAATCTATAGTTTGCTCTTCGTGCCGCTACTCGATCCTCTAAAACCTGAAGCTGACCGACTCCAATCGCCGCCGCAATATTAGACATGCGGTAATTGTACCCTAGGGTAGAATGCTCATAATGTGGAGCAGTATCCTTGGCTTGCGTTGCCAAAAAACGTGCTTTTGCTATAGCGGCTTCATCATTGGACTGCAATGCCCCACCTCCAGAAGTTGTGATTATTTTGTTTCCATTAAAGCTCAAAATTCCAAAAGTTCCAAAAGAGCCACAGGCTTGACCTTCAATTGAAGATCCTAGCGCTTCGGCAGCGTCTTCTATGATTGGAATTCCATAGCGCTCCGAAAGAGCCCCTATTTCTTTCATCTTGGCCGGCATCCCATAGAGATGCACAACAAGGATGGCTTTGGGTTTTTTACCTCGTTTTATAAACTGTTTGATTGCCGTCTCCAGCGCCTCGGGACACATGTTCCAAGTTTGCGTTTCAGAGTCTATAAAGACTGGCTGTGCTTGTTGGTAGGTGATCGGATTTGAAGAGCCGATAAAGGTAAAGGATTGACAAAGCACAAGATCATCTTTGCCTACATCCAGCAAACGAAGTGCTAAATGAATTGCAGCCGTTCCGGATTGAACCACAGCCGTATGCTTCACTTGATTATATTCGGACAAGTCCTGCTCAAATTGATTGATGAAAGGGCCAGCGGGAGCCACCCAATTGGTTGCAAAAGCTTCATGAACGTTTTTCAGTTCCTCCGTTCCCATATGGGGGGAAGAGAGCCATATTTTATCCTTCATATTCCTTTATTACTTTCGCTGGAATTCCAACAGCTAAACAATTTGAGGGAATATTTTTAACGACAACACTACCCGCGCCTAAGGTAACATTATTCCCTACTGTTATTTGATTTATGATACCTACACCCATTCCACCATAAACGGCCTCTCCTAAAACAACTTCACCTGCAATATTTGATTGCGGCATAAAAGAGCAATAGTTTCCAATTACCGTATCGTGTCCTAGAGTACAACCCAAGTTTAGGATTACAAATTCACCGATTATAATGTTGACCGTTATGATGTTTCCTGCACAAATAATGGCTCCTTTTCCTATCGACTCTTCAGAAATTCCAAGAGAAACAGAAGGATGGATTAATTTTGGAAAGGATAACAGCGGATTGGTCAATTGACCAACAATGTTTTTTTTGATTTTAGGCGCTCCAATTGCAATGCTCACCAATGTAGGCTCACTCGCTAG
>CBFHHG010000119.1:0-2433 GCA_965655585.1 Candidatus Arcticimaribacter sp.
ACTTCATAGGAAATCAGTGATACATGACCTAAGTGGGTGTGGATGGGTGAGGGTAAGAAGTCAATACAAACCTCTTCTACTGAAAGAAATTCCAAACCAAACCAAACCGTACGACAAAATCGCGGTATGGATAACTTGGAGCACTAAAATAATTTGGATCAGTAAAGAGCGTATTGATGTGTTCGGCCTTTAAATAAAGTCGGGTTTGTTGCACTTTTCCATTGATAAAAAAATCGATCCTAGGGAAGTCGCCAATCAAAACATCACTTTGTCTCGAGAAATCACCCAATAGGGGATTGTAGCGGTCGGCATAATATTTTGTAAAGTAATGCCCGGTAACCCCCGTTTGCAAGTACATGGCTTTCTTAAAGATATCGCGACTAAAGCTCAGGGTGGTTCTCAAATTCCATTTGGGGACGTTTAGTGGTTGCGAAACTAAAGAATCTTGAATGGCTTGTGCACCACTAGCAACATTTTGATATTGCATGGTGTTGGTCATTGCGAAGTTTCCTAGCTTATATTCTGAACGGTATCGGATCTTTAGATAATCAAGGGCTTCGTTTGCCTGCGCAGGAGCGGCTAAATAAACATCATCTGGGGGTCTATAAATAATACTTTCCTTGTCGACATTGGGGTCTTCATAACCGGGCTGAAACGATGTGGTGTTGTAATAAGTATAGTTGGTGAGTTGTTGCCAATGAGCATAAAGGCTTCCAAGCCAAGGGTGTTCAAGGTTTACAGATAAATGTACTGTTTTTTGATTCTCTAAATCAGGATTATACCAATTGTAACTTTGATAATCACTCTTATAAAGTTGAAAATTAAAATCGGGGCTTTGATTCCTAAAGCTTGTTCGTGCAGTAAAAGAAGTCTTGTTAGGAAATTCATAGCGGGCTTTTACACCAATTTCGTCGCTCAATAAACTTCCACCTGTGCTTTTCTGTAGGGTGGCTCGCATCGAAAATCCTTTCCAACGGAAATTCCAGTCCCCACTTAAAAGGTATTGCGTTGCTTTAATTTGATTGGGTACATTGTCTGAAACTTCTTCCCCTTCTTCTAGCCCAAAGAAATAATTGGATTGAACTGCTGCAATTCCTGCACGGAGTTTCCCTGTAAAAGGAGTATTGAATTCGGTGTAAATTTGATTTTTAATTCTTTTAAGCTTTGCTCGGTCGCTGATTCTAGATCTTCCTACTACCAGATCACCAAAATGATCACTGCCCCTTGAGTCGTTGTAATTATAATAGCGAGATTCATTTAAAAACCGATGTCCTAGGAGTAATTTCGTTCGAACGGAGTCTTTGGGTGGAACTAAATTCCAGTGCTGATCTATAAAAGAGCGTTTCCCTGCCAGTATGTTGTCGGCTGTTTTGATTCGAACATCCAAAACCGAACGGTCTAAAAAATCGGGATCCGCCGTTTCAAAAAGAAGAACACCCTCGTCATCTATCCCGGCATTCTCTTGATTTTCGATGGATTGATTGGCGTAATGGCCCCATAAGGTATAGCGCGTACTGAGGGATTGATATTTAAATGAAAACTCGAAACGTTCGTTTGCAGAACGCAAGTTGACATACTTCCCCAGAGAGCGAACCCCTTTATAGGTAAATGCAAAATTGAACTGAGGACTCAAATTAACTGCGATAGTCGTTTGCGCCATTTGTCCTTGTTCAAAAGTAGTTCTAAAAAAGAGTTCCGTAACCGGGGTTGGAACTTGATAGTAGAGCGCCTCTGAAGCTTCGATATAAGCAAAGTGCTTAGAATTTGCCCCTAAACCTGGCAGTAAGGATTGTTCTGTAAAATCATATCCCGTCTTATTAAAAGCATGTCCCGTATTAGAAAATGGTAATAATTCAAAATAATCCCTGCGCAGAAAATTCATTTTATATTCTTTCTGCACCGTCAAGGTAGTATCTACATAGGTAGAATCTCGATCTACCGTATAGATCCTGTACATGTCTATGGAAATAGAATCACCGACGATCGCTTTTTTATCTTGTATTGGATTGAATTCGTTTTGTAGGCTAGGTCTGCTTTCGGAACCTACAGCACTTTTTCCTTTACTGTCATATTTTTTTTGATCGTTAGTACCCGATAAGCTCTGAGCAAAAACAAGAGTGCTACTCAATAAAAAAAATAGAAAAAAGAATCTTTGGGTCATGAAAGGGTGTAATTTTGATTGCGAAGTTAAATAATTGTAAGTAATTTGAATTGAGAATATTAAAATATAAAACGTGTTAAGCTTACAATTACTCGAGGGATTAGAAGCGGGGACAGATGAAGCTGGTCGTGGATGCCTTGCAGGGCCTGTTACTGCTGCGGCTGTGATTCTCCCTCCCGACTTTAATGAGCCTTTGTTGAATGATTCTAAAAAATTGACCGAAAAACAACGGCATTACCTCAGGCCCATTATTGAAAAAAGTGCGCTTGCTT
>CBFHHG010000120.1:0-2366 GCA_965655585.1 Candidatus Arcticimaribacter sp.
TAGTTAATTTACTCTTTTGGAAATAGTGAAGCATCGATGGATGGAAGAATCCGCAAGGCGTTTTTATAATATAATTTTTTGAGAATGGAGTCGGGGAGGCCCAATCCATACATTTTCCAATGTGCGTGGCGTTTACGGTAATAATCAAAGTACTCATCCTGGGTTTCCAGTACGCGGAAATAGGTGTAGTATTCGCTAACCTTATAGCTGTCTTTTCCAAATAGAATACGATCTTGGTAGTCTTCAAAGAATTTACGCGCTCTACGGGGTTGACGCCCCAGTTCAGCCAAGACAGCACCAATCTCGGTCATCACGTTCGGATAGGTGTCCAAATGCGCACCCAGACGGTCTAAATCGTTCGCCATCCAACCCATATGGGCATTGATGAAGGTTGTCCCTGGGTTTTTTCTAAAAATATCGTGTTGTTCCGCAATGATGGATTCAAAGGAAGGTACTTTGGCTGGATCACGATAACGGCCGGGCTTTTGTTTCAATTCTAACCAGCGTTCGTTGAATTTGTCTTTGGGTTTCCAAAACGAAGCCGGTTCTGCGGAATGAATCAATACTGGAAAACCGAGCTCACCACATGCAGCCCAAATAGGATCTAGTCGGGAATCGTTCACCGGAATACGTTTTCCACTTGAATCTGTATCTGTAAGACCTAAACCTTTATATACTTTGAGCCCAATTGCACCAGCAATTTTAGCCTCACGTAAAATGGTCAGGTTTTTTTCAAGAAAATCTGGAGCATCGATTTGTTCCCAATCTAAATTCACGAACAATCCAAAGCGGCTAGGCGCATTTTCTTTTACGTTTTTTAAGCATTGCTCAAGATACATACCCCGAAAGCCACTCAGGTTGACCATAAAAGCCATGTTCAATCCATCCATCTCGGCGGTAAGCTTGGAAAGATCTTTAACGGGCATATCGAATTGGTGGTTATGCACGTCCACAAAAGGAAATTTGGAACGGCTCAGCTCGTTGGATGGCACTACCAAAGTAGATTTTGGGCTGTATTCTTCCATGTCCATCAGCAGATTCTTGTATTGAATCTTTCCAATAGTATAATAAACTGCTCCGCCCAAAACTGCAACAAACAATAGGGCTTTGATTAAGTTTTTAAAAGAAAATTGCATTAATTAATGGGTAAAGAAACCGAAGTTGTATCCCAACGAAAACGAAGTGAAAGGCTGTCATTACCCTCGACAAAATCAATGGTAAATTGCTCAACCGCAGTCAATAACTGCGCCGATGCAATGTTTACACTCATGATGTCTTTTTCGTAGTTGGGTTCCGTATAACCAAATTTACCAAATTCACAATTCAGACTGATAACCCAGTGATCTGCCTCAGGCACTGCGTATACTCTATATTTTCCTGCAGCCAATGGACGGCCAGCAAAACTGATTTCTTTATTGGTTTCGAAGGTAGTTGCAAAATTTGCTCCTAAACGCCAGTATTCCCCGTAGGGTACAAGAGCGCCATCGGCGGCAGCACCAAAAATTAAACGGTCGTTTTTAAAGGGGCGACTGTAATCAATTTCAAGAGTTAAGTCTTCTTGAGTAATGCTGACTGTATCTCGTGGACTCTTGGGATTGATGAAAGTTCCGTACACTAAGTACGAAGCTGCGAGGATGACTAAGGCAAGTAAAGCGAGGCCAACTTTTTTAATTATTTTCATGGTGGTGGGTTTATATATTTCAAATATAAATAATCTAAGTAAAGTGGGAAGGGGTTTTGTTTGAAATTATCTATTTTACATAATGTTAATTATAGTTCAGAAGTAATTAGTTGTAAACTTTGTTCATATAAGACAAGCAACTGTAGCTTATGGGTTATACATAACACAGGAATAGAATTAATAATAACCTACAGCGCCAAGAATAGACTGTAAACAAACTATATTCTTAAACTGATAGAATCAATTGTATTTCTAAAACTCATAAGTAAATTAGGAGTACAATTTTAATGATATAATTTAAAGCGCCTTTACCAAGGATTCAATCTTAGAATCAAACAGGGCTTTTAATTCGGGGTTGATAATACCCTCTTGATCAGAAAAATTATCTTCAAACGATGGGAATGAAAAATCAGCGACAATGTTACCACCTAATCGAGGAAAACCAGCACGAGCAATACCCACAACTGTTTGCGCACCACGCGCACCTGGCGAAGTTCCCATCAGCAGCATGGGTTTGTTTTGCCAGACTTTACCGTCTATTCTAGACAACCAGTCGTAGGTATTCTTAAAGGCTGCAGAATAACAACCGTTGTGTTCGGCTAAAGAAATAACCAACCCATCGGTTGCAGCGATAAGCCGGTTGAGTTTATGTGCGTTGTCTGGAATTCCATGTATTTCTTCTTCG
>CBFHHG010000121.1:0-2268 GCA_965655585.1 Candidatus Arcticimaribacter sp.
TGAAAACAAAACTACTGATCAAAAAATAATGACAGGGCGTTAACTCACCTGTTACTCAATTCAACTAAGGCAATGTGTCTTATAAGGTAGGTGAGGTTACTAAAACTTAAGGAGGAGGATATTCCAATTATTTGTATAAAAAAGTTGGTTTTCAAATTTATTTACAACTAAATAAATTTCGACAGGTTTACCTTAATAATCTCATAATGAGATTCATCATAGACAGAAACTCCATTTTTTATAACTAATAATTGGGGCGATTGGTGTCTTACTTGGAAAACCTCTGAAATTTTAGATGAAACTTCCCGAAAGTTTAATAAATCTAAATAATAGACTTTTAACTGTTTGTTTTCTTCATTAAAAAGAGATTCAAACTGTTTTACAACCATTCTACTAATTCCACAAGCGGTTGAGTGTTTAAAAATTAATACAGACTGACTTTTTGAAAGCTCGATGATGGTGTTTATTTCCGTCACAGAATTTAACGGTGTCCAATTCAAATAAGTTTCTTCAACTTTTTTTGATGTTGTATCTCCAAATATATGATTCAAAAACCCCATTTTATATAATTTACCACAAATATAAAGAATCGTAAATCAAAGAGGTTTTTTTTTATGTACTCTTCCTACTTTCTTTCAGAAAATAAAATTCTTGTAAGAATCAACCATAATATTTTTATTTCCCATCAGCTCAAAACGTTTATAATAGTAAACAGTTTACGTAGATCGTTGCAAAAATCGTGAAGTTACTGAGGTGATTTTACGGAATATAATATGTATATTGGTTTTAAAATATCCTTATGAAGGAAATACTATATATATTAATTGCTTTTGCAATATTTATGAGTCTCGTTTACGCTTATGCAATTTATGCAACAAAGAATGGCATGCGTAATGATGAAAATAATAACTTCATTCCTGATTCATGGGAGCGAATTTTCAAATGGGTTTTTCAAGCTAAAGTTTTTATTATGTTCGGGCTTGGGTTTGTAATTGGGTTTCTGATTTGCAAAATTTATTTTGTAACCTTTCATTAAGCGTTACCACTTTAAATTCGATTCTTTACACTTTGTAATTACTCTGGTTAATTAATCCCTTTTTTTGCCCTGCGCATTTGTTTTTTTACGTGCGCATAAATTAACTTGCTTTTTACAATTCATTATTATATATTTGAATATATTAATCAAACTATATTAAAATGAAAAAGCTATTATTTGTTATTGCCTTAATTGCATCAACGCAAATGTTTTCACAAAACATTGCATTTGATTTTGCATTTGTAGATGCTGAAAACATCAACGATTACGATCAAAACTTAAAAACGAAATTCCAAAGATTAAACCAGAATTTCATTGATGATGGAAGAATTTTAGGATGGCATGTTTGGAAAGTCATCAATGGTGCACAAAGTCCTTTTACACACTTAGTTGTTTCTGCATACGACATGGATAAAATGGATGAAGACTACGAAGGTAAAAAGTGGACCGAAGAGTTTACGGACATGACGCAATCAGAAATAATGGATTGGGGTCGTAAAAATAGAGAGAACAGAAAGATTGTTTTCGAAACTCAAATCGTTAACGTTGCAGAAGTATTGCAAAATGGTGTAACGGATTATCCGGATATTGCTGTTATGAACTTAATGAAAGTGAAGCATGGTAAATACAAGGCTTATGAAGACATGGAAAAAGCTACCACCAAAGCAATAGCCAAAGGATCTCCTAGAAAAGGATGGAGTTTAGGAAAACGTATCGATAGAATAGGGACAGAAATATCGTGGACTCACTTTACAGTTGATTGGTTTGATGAATACTCTGAGTTTTTAAAAGTAAGTGCACAGCCTTCTACAAACGCGGATAAAAATTATCAAAAAATGATGGAGCTGCGTGATTTAACAAATCGAGTAGTACTAGAGAAATTTATTTTTCTAAATAAATAAACGATAATCAAACCCTCCCATGTGGAGGGTTTTTTATTACTTCAAAAGCTGCTCTATAGTCAGCGCCAAATCAAAATCTTTATCCGTTACTCCACCCGAATCATGTGTTGTTAAACGAATCTGGAGTTTGTTATAAACATTTGTCCACTCGGGATGATGCTTTTGCTCTTCAGCAAGAACTGCAACTTGAGTCATAAATTCGAAAGCTTCTACAAAATTAAAAAATTGAAATTCTTTTTCAATTCCGTTATCAACAAATTTCCAATCCAAATGGAGTTCTTTTAGTTTTATTTGGCATTCACTAATAGTATACAATTGCATTCCTGTTTT
>CBFHHG010000122.1:0-2254 GCA_965655585.1 Candidatus Arcticimaribacter sp.
AATTAGTAAAGTTTGGTTGAGGTTGTGTCCAAGCAGCAGTATTTAATAATACGTTTTGACAGTTTGTAACGTTTAAAACATCCCAGCGAGATAAGTCCTGATTAAACATAAAAGTAGATTCAAACATCCTGTCCATATTAGTGACATTTGAGGTATCCCAACTTCCTATATCTTGATTAAAGGATGTAGCGCCAAGAAACATATTTTCCATTATTGTGACATCAGAAGTGTCCCAACTACCAATATCTTGATTGAATGCTCTTGCACCTTCAAACATTCTAGCTATATCGGCAACATTTGATGTATCCCAACTTCCTATATCTTGATTGAAATCATTTACTCCTCCAAACATATAATACATCGTGGTTACATTTGAAGTGTTCCAGCTCCCGATATCCTGATTAAAAGGAGTAACTCCCCCGAACATCTCTCCCATATTAGTTACATTAGAAGTGTCCCAACTTCCAATATCTTGATTGAATGACGTGAAAAAAAATAGTCTAAACATATCCGTTACATTAGAAGTATCCCAATTCCCAATATCTTGATTAAATGCTGATGCAGCATTAAACATATCGCTCATATTAGTGACATTTGAAATATCCCAATTTCCAATGTCTTGGTTGAATATAGTTGCTTGTAGAAACATATGTCTCATATCATTAACATTGGACGTATCCCACGCACCAATATCCTGATCAAAAACAGAAGCTGCGTTAAACATACCATTCATATTTACCACACTTGAAGTATCCCAACTGCCAATGTCTTGATTAAATGTAGTAGCACCAGCAAACATAGTACTCATATCAGTAACACTGGAGGTATCCCAACTTCCTATGTCTTGATTGAATGACGATGCATCGCTAAACATATCGCTCATATCAGTAACACTTGACATGTCCCAAGAACCAATATCTTGATTGAATGCAGTAGCTCTTTCAAACATCCTTTCCATGCGTGTTGCATTGGATACGTCCCAACCGCCTATATCTTGATTAAAATTAGTGGCATCGCCAAACATCTGAGGCATGGAAGTTACGTTAGATGTATCCCAATTTCCAATGTCTTGATTGAAGAAGGATGCATTTATAAACATACTATTCATAGTGGTCACATTAGAGGTGTCCCAACTGCCTATATCTTGATTGAAGGCAATAGCCGAAGCAAACATACGAGACATAGTTGTCACATTTGAGGTATCCCAGTTTCCAATAGCTTGGTTGAATGCTGACGCACTAGTAAACATTTCATTCATGTTTGTAACATTAGAAGTATCCCAATTGCCTATATCTTGATTGAACGATGTTGCTCTCGTAAACATAAAAGACATGTCGGTTACATTCGCTGTATCCCAAAAACCTATGTTAGCATTAAAAGCTGCATTGCTCTCATATAACCTACTCATGTCTGTGACTTGTGAAGTACAGAGGTTATTATTATTTGCTGCGATTTCAGTTACAATCGTTGTATTGTCAACGACAGTATAAGTAATTCCATTTATAACTTCTGTTTCACCTACTGTTGCTGTAGGACATTCACACGTTCCGTTCACAAAAGCGATTGATGGCGGTGGAAGTGATATAACTAAGGAGGAGGTACAACTGTATTCAGTTACAATCTGTCCATTTGTTTTGTTCACTTCAATGAGTTTGTTGAAATCCCGGAGTTTAACTATTGCATAACCTCCATCACCCGATAAAAATTTATTTGGAATGGGGTATTTTTTATTGTAAATAATATAGTCTCCAATTGTTGGCTCATTTGAAGACCCATTATGATGTGCAATATTAAAATAACCTGAATCTGTTAAGCTGCAAAGGAACGGATTATCAAGCGCTTGAAAAGTACCCGGATTTTCAGAACCAATATAATTATTACTCAATGACACTTGATTTAAAGCTTGACTGTTTGCTAATCCTATTGACAAAAAAAACACTAAAACTAAAAAGTAACTTTTCACTTTGTTCTATTGAAATATAATTGGAATCTATTCACTCTAAAAAAGGCCTATTATAAAAACCCTATATTTTGGTTAAATATAATCTGAAATATAAAAAAATTTAGTTGGTAAACTAGGCTATTTAGATAAATTGTATTGCTACTATTATTCAATTTTAATCTATTTAAAATCATTCCACAAACAACAGCAAGTCTTTACTTACTTCATCAGTAGCTTGTTTCCTTCTTGGTAGCGAGTATTGTAAAGCTATTTGAAGCATTTTAATACGCTGATTAGCATCTACTCGTTTAC
>CBFHHG010000123.1:0-2248 GCA_965655585.1 Candidatus Arcticimaribacter sp.
CTGAACTGTTTTTTGAGACAAGGAAGAAGGAATACCCGCATCGAGTGCAGGAATATCAAGATGGGCTACCATCACAGAGGAAACGCCAGCATTGATTATTTTTTTAAATGGATACAATTCTATTTCATCGATTCGATCTGAAGAAAAATTAATCGAAGGTAAGCCTAAATGTGAGTCCGTAGCGGTATCGCCATGTCCAGGGAAATGTTTTGCAGATGAAAGTACTCCAGCATCATGCATTCCATTCATAAAGGCAATTCCTTTTCTGGCTACATTTTCTTTATCTTCTCCAAAAGAACGGTTGCCAATAATTGGGTTTTTTGGATTGGTATTGATGTCTACTGAGGGTGCGAAATTAATATGAATTCCCAAGCGTTTCGCTTGTTCTCCAATTCTATAACCAACAGCTTGAACGAGTTTGTCGTCTTGAACAGCTCCTAAGGTCATGTTCCAAGGAAAAGCTTGAACAGAATCTAGGCGCATGGCAACTCCCCATTCGGCATCCATTCCTATCAGCAATGGGATTTTGGATTTTTTCTGAAAACGATTCAGCCAATCCGTTTGACCGAGGGGCCCGCCTAAGGAAAAGATAACACCTCCAATTTTATTCTCTTCTATGTTTTTGGAAATGGCGTCAAAATGCTCTTTTCCTTGTTCAGAAAAAGCCATTACCATAAATAATTGCCCTATTTTTTCATCAAAGCTAAGGTGGGCATACGTACTATCCACCCATTGTTGTTGGGCTTCATAATCTATAGCAACTAAGGGATCTGGTGTTTGTGCACTCAAGGCACAAATGCCGAAAAGTGATACGAGTAGATTGCGCATACTATTTTTTTATTTTATAAATCGAGAGTGCCAGCTTTGACCGGCAGGAACTTCCCAATGACTTACATACTCTGCTTTATCAACCACCAAGTTATTAAAAACTATAGTGCTTGAAGAAACTTTTCTTTTTTTAGCTAAGGATCGGAATTCTTTTAAGGGGGTGTATAAGAGTTTATCTCCCTCCTTGTGGGTCACATTCATTTTATCTAAAAGTTCAATTTGAAACTTAGCTTCTAGTGTTTGAATAAAACGAACCGATGCGTCGATAGAACACCCAGTAGCACCTTGAACTTCTTCATTTAAACCAATAACAATAAAACGATCGTATGGGATTTCGTAAGAAGTAACTAAATCAGATCCGTGGGCCACCCATTGTTTTAAAAAGGCTTCTATTGCTGCTATAATATTTGTTTTTTCCTCTTTTGAAAAAGGTCGTGAAGCTTGATAGATCCAAACTCGAGCTTGATCAGGTAAATCAGTAAAAGGAATCAACATATATTATAAATCTTTTGCGTTTGCGATAAGTTCTGCAATATCCAAAACAGGTACCTCTCCTTCTTTCTCTTTATTTTTTATTCCATCAGTCATCATGGTATTGCAAAAGGGACATGCAGCTGCAATGACATCTGGTTTCACCTCCAATGCTTGCTCAGTTCGCTCGATATTGATGTCTTTAGCGCCTTGCTCAGGTTCTTTAAACATTTGCGCACCTCCTGCACCACAACAAAGGCCTTTGGCTTTGCAGTTTTTCATTTCAACAAGCTCGGCATCTAACTTCTTAATCAGTTCTCGAGGAGCCTGGTAAACATCATTAGCGCGACCCAGGTAACACGGATCATGAAAAGTTATTTTCTTTCCTTTATAAGTTCCCGTTTCAATGGTTAATTTTCCATCGTCCAATAATTCTTTTAGCAATTGGGTATGATGCACCACTTCATAAGTACCCCCAAGTTCAGGATATTCATTCTTTAGGGTATTGAAGCAATGCGGGCAGGCTGTTACAATTTTTTTGACCCCATAACCGTTGAGGACTTCAATATTAGTTACAGCTTGCATTTGAAAGAGGAATTCATTTCCTGAGCGTTTGGCCGGATCACCCGTACAACTTTCTTCAGCACCTAAAACAGCATAAGATACGCCCGTATTATGAAGTAATTTTACAAATGCTTTTGTAATTTTCTTTGCTCGTTCATCAAAACTCCCCGCACAACCAACCCAAAATAAAATTTCAGGGGTTTTACCTTCTGCGGTGAGCTCTGCAAGTGTAGGAACCTTAATCATAAAATCTAGTTATCGTTAGCGCCATCATCAAAGACCTGAATGGTAACTTCTTTGTTAATCAATTCAGTGAATTTACCTTTGTACTGTGTGGCTTTTACTAAATGGTTATCAATCCAGTGGTAATTTCCTCCTCTTGGTT
>CBFHHG010000124.1:0-2174 GCA_965655585.1 Candidatus Arcticimaribacter sp.
TGTAAAGATCTGGGCTAATTACGATATGGAGCTGTAGATTTTTCATATGTTAAAGTGCAAATATAATAGTATTACTATTAATTTCAAATAGTTTTACTTATTTTTTTAATACGTTTAAGATTTGTAGTTGAATTTCCATGTATGCTTAACCGAATACAGTTTACCTTTAGAGGCAAAGCATACACTTCAATCAAATTAAATCATGTGAAAGCTATCAATTCCTACATTTTTTCTGTATCAATTTATAGTGGCCTCCTTTCATGCAATTCCTCAACAATACAAGCAGACCGTAATGAAATACATGCCAACATTTGGACAGGGGAACAAAGAACAACCCAGAGCAGAAGCATTATTAATTGCGAGACATAAAATTCTTGCTTTTGCAAGGTTTCAAGCCATACTCTTCGGGTTAATAGGTTTATTATTAGGGATGCTGTATTCTTTTGGTGGACTTGTACTTGATGTTTCTGTCAGCATGAATTGGCTCCAATCAGAAGAGACATCAGGCTTGAGTTACGGAACTTTTTTGCCTTTGGAGCGTTGATCCTGATGCCATTGATTGGAATTTTAATTGGATTTTTCACAGGAATACTCGAAGCATTACTCTTTAATGTTTGGATTCAGTGGTTGCCCTCAATACCAATTAACTTGAATTTTAAGAAGTAAATTTGACTGTCTAAAAAAGGGCTTATTTTAGTATCTTTAACAGTATAATATCGTACCTAAATTTCAAAATATACAAGCTTTTTTATGCCACTTGCTACTTATACTATACGAGAAGCCGTTCAAGGTGATATCGAAATCTTACAAGAATTTGAACAAGGAGTCATTCAATACGAACGCCCGTTTGCTCCAAATCTGAAAGAAGATCCAATTGTTTATTACGATATTCAAAATCTAATTGACCGAAACGATGCACAAGTATTGGTCGTTGTTGTAGACAACAAATTAGTAGGTTCTGGGTATGCTTTAATCAAGGAATCTGCTCCTTACAAAAACCCAAGTCTTTTTGCTTATTTGGGTTTTATGTATATCGTCCCAGATCATCGAGGTAAAGGACTAAATGGATTTCTTATTAAGGAATTAGTGCAGTGGGCAAAGGATCGTGATATAGATGAAGTGCAGTTGGATGTTTATGCGGAAAACCAAAGTGCGATCAAAGCCTATACCAAATTAGGATTCAAGCCCGATTTATTAAAAATGAGACTCAAATAAGAAAAGTAATGCCCAAAATTAACCTCAACAACAAAACCTTTATCCTCCTTGAAAATTCAAAAAACGGAGAAGTAAACTCAGAAACACGATTCCATTACAAACAAGAAGGCACGCTCGTTACTGCAGACTATTCAGGTGGAACGGTCATAAAAGGGTCCCTAATCGGGCAGTTTTTAGCTTCCGAATTGGTCGTGCTCTATCACTGTATTACCACTTCAAATGAGCTAAAGGCTGGAAAAGCTACTGCACAGGTTTTTTCAAACTCTGAAGGGAGAATTGAACTACACCTGCAATGGGAATGGTTAACATCTGGAGGAGCTGGGAAATCGGTTTATATTGAGCATGGATCAAACTCTTAATCACAAAAACAATTTTTCATAGAAAAAAGAAGGAGTTGACTTTTATAAGGTATAACAGCGGATTTAAACTATTTTGATTTTCCAACGAGTCTGAAGTTGAAATTTATTACACTATTAAATCTTGGCTCATTTTTTTCATACCATGCTTCCCAGTTTGCCAGGTCAGTACCCTCTCTTTCTTTTGAGGTTCCACTATAAGACCCATAAAAACAGTTGCCTGTAGCTTCATCTCTAGGCTTTGTTGTACCAGCTATTCCAGCATTAAATTCTAAGGCTTCCCCATTGACCAAATGCATTGTAAAAATATACTTCACATTATTCAATAAAATCAGGTCCAAATCACTCAAATCAAAATCAACCCATAAATTTGAAAAATTAGTTGGAATAGACTTTATTTTACTATTTAAGATCACACCATTTTCATTTCGTACATCTAGCTGAACGGTAACATTGGCAGGTACACTTCTTGTAGGAGAATCGACATACACAAAACCACCAATCAATAAGAAAGAAAAGTTAGAGAGTAAAACATCCTCTTCAACAATGATAGCCTGACCCCCACCAACATTACGAGGTCCAAAATCAGGGTATGCATCAGAC
>CBFHHG010000125.1:0-2051 GCA_965655585.1 Candidatus Arcticimaribacter sp.
TTTAGTGTAGCAGTATCACCAACCTGCGCATTAGGACAGGAAACTGTAACTCCATAGGAATCATATGTAAACTGTCCGAAAGATAAAACAGAGACAAGTAAGATTGGTAAAGTCAATATATTCTTCATAACTAATTAATAGTCAGTTAAATTAATTTCATAACAGATCAGTTAAAACTCACAATGTTTGTATGATTTTTAACTTTATAAATATAGTAAATAATTCAATCCATAAATCATGCCAACAACGATTTCCCCTACTTTATTTCTTTTTTAAAAGATTAACAGTCTTGGGTTTAGGTTTTTTAATAACTTAATATAAGTTAACCATATTTTAGCATGTAATTTCTAAAAAATAGTATCTGCTTGTGGGCCGTCATAATAGATCCTTTTTTATGGATTTGAAATCCAAATGAGTAAATAACCGCTGTTAATTGGCATCTCGTTTTAATTGTTTAATTTAGGATTCTTTAAAACCCACCCTATGAAATCAGCACCAGCAATTGTAGTTCTTTTTTTTATAACATTATTCAATCAATCCCTAGCGGCACAAGAAAAAAGTGCAGAGGGTCCCTTTGATCAACTCATCATTCGCGGAGTTACTTTAATCAACGGTAACGGTGCCCCACCTATGGGGCCTGTTGATGTAGTTGTCGAACAAAATGTAATCACACAAGTTCGTGTTGTGGGTTATCCTGGAGTTGCAATTGACGATGAACGAAGACCAGAATTAGAAGAAGGAGGGAAGGAAATTGATGCAACAGGAATGTACCTTTTACCTGGATTTATTGATATGCATGGGCATATTGGAGGTGTTTCTCAGGGGGCCGATTGGGATTATGTTTTTAAGTTGTGGTTGGCTCACGGAGTTACTACGGTTCGAGAACCCAGTGGTCGCAGTCGTGATTGGGCGTTGGATTTAAAAAAGAAAAGTGCCAATAATGAAATTATAGCACCACGTATTGTACAATACACTGGCTTTGGATCGGGCTCTAAAACACCGATTGTAACTGAAGAACAAGCTCGAGAATGGGTTCGACAAAATGCAAAAGCAGGCTCCGATGGAATTAAATTTTTTGGTGCTGCACCCGAAATAATGGAAGCAGCCCTGGATGAAAACAATAAATTGGGATTGGGCTCTGCCTGCCATCACGCACAACTCAGTGTGGCTCGTTGGAATGTATTACATTCTGCTCGTGCCGGATTAACTTCTATGGAGCATTGGTATGGATTACCCGAAGCGCTTTTTGAAGATCGTACAGTTCAAGATTATCCCTTGGATTATAACTATCAAAACGAACAACACCGTTTTGAACAGGCTGGAAAATTATGGGCACAAGCTGCCAAACCTTATTCTGATCATTGGAATTTGGTGATGGAAGAATTACTCGCACTCGACTTTACCCTAGATCCAACCTTCAACATTTACGAAGCAAGTCGCGATTTGCATCGTGCACGAAGAGCCGAATGGCACGAAGATTATACCTTACCTAGTTTGTGGCGCTTTTATCAGCCCTCAAAAATATCACACGGTTCGTACTGGCATTTCTGGGGTACGGAACAAGAAATAGCGTGGAAAAATAATTTTAGTTTATGGATGACGTTTGTAAACGAATATAAAAACAGGGGAGGGCGAGTAACTACGGGCTCTGATTCGGGCTTTATTTTCCAGCTCTATGGCTTTGCTTACATTAGAGAATTGGAGTTGCTTCGTGAAGCTGGTTTTCATCCGCTAGAAGTAATCCGTTCTGCTACCCTCAATGGAGCAGAAGCACTAAAGATGGATGATCAGCTTGGTTCCATTGAAGTTGGTAAGCTTGCCGATATGGTTTTAGTAGACGCCAACCCACTTGAAAATTTTAAGGTTTTATACGGAACAGGTGCTATTAAGCTGACTGAAGACAACCAGGTTGTTCGTGTCGGTGGGGTACAATACACCATCAGTGATGGGGTGATTTACCATGCTAAAGTTCTTCTAAAAGAAGTAAAAGCTATGGTTGATAAGGCCAAAATAGAAGAAAATTTTATACTCCGACAGCCGGGTATTGAGAA
>CBFHHG010000126.1:0-1438 GCA_965655585.1 Candidatus Arcticimaribacter sp.
TGAACGATGGAGAAGAAGCAAGCGAAGGGACCGATCCTTTAGATCCTGACACGGACGGTGATGGAGTTCTGGATGGTGCTGATGACTTTCCACTCGATCCCAACGAAGATACCGATACCGATGGTGACGGCATAGGGAACAACACGGATCCAGATGACGATGACGATGGAGTTGACGATGCCCAAGAAATTACGGACGGCACTGATCCGTTGGATGCCGACTCGGATGATGACGGCGTCACAGATGATTTAGATGAATATCCACTGGATGAAACAGAACAACGTGATACGGATGGTGATGGAACTCCAGACAATCAAGATACTGATGATGATGGTGATGGGGTTGCAGACGATGAAGATGCTTTCCCGCTTGATGAAACAGAATCCATTGATACTGATCGTGATGGTATTGCCGACACAACCGATCTAGATGATGATGGTGATGGTTATCCCGATAGTGTAGAAATTGAAGTAGGGAGCGATCCACTAGATGCGTCAAGCCAGCCCAGTGACCAAGATCAAGATGGCTTAGCTGATGTTGTTGACACAGACGATAATGGTGATGGTTTTAACGACAATGAAATTTTTATTTCTGAAGTATTAACGCCAACAATTAACGGCCCAGAAGCAACTTGGCAAGTAATCAATTTATGGAACTATTCTAATTCTTTGGTAAATATTTATAACCGTAATGGTCAGTTGGTTTTTAAGAAACGAAACTACCAAAATGATTGGGGAGGAGTCTTTGAAAAAACAGGAGAATTACTTCCGTCAGGTTCTTACTATTTCCGAATTGATCTCGGGGATGGAAGTCCAATAAAAGATGGATGGATTTATTTGAGCTATTAATTTAAATGGAAAAACAACCAACTTAGGGAAATCTAAACCGATTATTCCACAAGTTTTTTTACGCTGTTTTATTTCGATCTACAAGCTATCAGCCCAAATCAATTTCCTGATTCCTTATGAACTCACCATGAAATCACAACTAGCCTTTGCACCTACTATAGAAGAAATAGATCAAATGCGCTTGAATTTTGAGGTTCAAAAATGACCGTCTAAAGGATCCTTTTGTTTTTTTTATACTGAGAAGCCCTAAAACAAGGCATCAAGCGTATCCCCCAACATTTCAAAACGGTAACCCTCCGCCCCTCTTAATTCGCATCAACAACAAGCGGTTCAAATTTTTCAACAACAGCACTTACTGCCGATGCCTTTCCTGTCATTTCCCACTCACCCAAAGAAATTGGGATATTACCAATACTATTTAGTGTGTCGAAGAAGTATTTTAAACTAAATTCTTCACCCTTTTTCTCTCTCCCCAATGCAACTTCGGTCATTGCTTTTTCGAGTAAATATTTTCCAGTAATATAACTTGTCCCGTAACCGGGCTGTCTAAGGTATAAATGCTGCTCAAAGATTAGAAGTTCTTTTTCTGT
>CBFHHG010000126.1:1447-2045 GCA_965655585.1 Candidatus Arcticimaribacter sp.
CCCAGTAATATAACTTGTCCCGTAACCGGGCTGTCTAAGGTATAAATGCTGCTCAAAGATTAGAAGTTCTTTTTCTGTTTTCATCCAGCCTCTAGGTGTGTATTCCGAATGGATTTTTCCAGCTTCCTCCATGGACATCATGTTGGCATGCGCATACAAGGAGCCTAAGCCTCGGGCTGCTCTTTGAGCGATTAAGATGTATACAATTTCTCGAGAACGTGGGTTTTCTTCGTATAAGCCAGCCTGCATAAACATCTCCTCAACTGCAGTAGCCATACCTTCATTACGAGAATCAAAAATATTATACAATAGGGCCTCTTTTCTCAATGGGTTTTTGTGAGGCTCCTGATCCATCCTTGCGAGCTCGAACCAATGGTAAAAGTGAGAGTACAGGGGTTTTGGGTCATAGTGAGCAGTTATCCAAAAGAAATTTCGTTTATCCGCAGGGATATAACTCCCTAAATGCGGCTGGAGGGCAGTTGTGAAATAATCTTTTACCGTAACAATATCGTTTTTGTCCAAGAAATCAATGAGTTCTGCGGCGGATTTTTTCGCCAATACATCATATGTTTTCGGAGAATCTGCATCGATTAGGCTG
>CBFHHG010000127.1:0-1972 GCA_965655585.1 Candidatus Arcticimaribacter sp.
ATTATTTAAAGCCTTCCAACCACAAAGCCATTGCTGTAGAAGTTCCTTTAAATGCTTTAAAGGAATTAGCACTGAGTGGTTCGGGCAGTATCCGTTCAGAAGAAGCCATAAAAACGGATCAGTTGGAAGTGAAAATGTCGGGCTCTGGAAAAATCATAGTAGGTGTAGCAGCTGGCGCTGTAGAAGCCGTATTGTCGGGCTCTGGTCGTATTGAGTTAAACGGAAGTAGCGCCGAGTTCGAAGCGAATCTATCGGGCTCTGGTTCTATCAGAGCAAAAGAACTGAAGGCAGAAGATGGCGAATTTTCTATCAGTGGATCCGGTCGCATAGAAGCGAATGTCTCCAATGAATTGGAAGCTCGCGTTTCTGGTTCTGGAAGCGTACGCTACCTCGGCACATCTTCTACACGGGTTTATTCCAAAGTAAGTGGGTCGGGCTCTGTAAAAGAACTTAAAAGCTACTAAGCCTTCTTTTCTCGCGGAACACGTAAAAGCATCAGCGCACCGATAACAAAGAATACAAAGAAAAATAAAATTGAGGTGCGCATGCTTCCTGTTATCTGATCCAATACACCAAACAAAAGCATCCCAATAACAATAGCAATCTTCTCGGTTACACCGTAAAAACTAAAATAGGATGCTGTATCATCCGTTTCAGGAAGGAATTTGGAATAGGTCGAGCGGGATAGGGATTGCAAGCCCCCCATAACCAAGCCTACAAAACCTGCGATAAGATAAAATTCTTCTGGCGTATTGATGAAATAGGCATATACACAGATTAATCCCCAAATAAGGTTGATTACAAATAAGGTTTTTAGGTTTCCAAAACGCTCCGAACAGCGAGCCGTGAGTATTGCCCCCAGAATGGCTACAAGTTGGATGAGGAGGATGCTGGAGATAAGCCCTACAGTTTTATCAGAATCGGAACCCCAGGCAATTTCTTCTTCTCCAAAATAAGCTGCAACCAGCATTACCGTTTGTAGGGATGTGCTATAAATGAAAAAGGCAACCAAATAACGCTTCAGACGGAGGTTTTCTCCCAGATCATCCCAAACCTTGCGAAGTTCTCTAAAGCCATTCCATATGATATCTTGGGTCACCTTTTGATCTGAGTTACCCACAGGCAAATAATAGAACGAATACATACTGAATAAAGCCCACCAAATACCGACAGAAACAAAGGAATACTTCATAGCCAGCAAAGCGGCTTCTCTTTCCGAGCCTTCTATACCATACATATCGGGCATCATTACCATGGAAAGGTTAAATAAAAGCAGCAAAACACTACCAATATAGCCCATAGAATAGCCACGTGCTGAAGCTCGATCTTGTTGTTCTTCAAAGGCGATGTCCGGTAAATAAGAATTGTAAAAAACCAAACTAGACCACAAACCAATCATGGCAAGGAAGTAAAAAAACAAGCCCAGATAAATTGTTTCTAGGTCAAACCAATACAATCCCACACAAGAAAGAGAACCCAAGAGAACGAAAAATTTCATGAATTTTTTCTTGTTCCCGATGTAATCAGCAATTCCAGAAAGCATGGGTGTAATGAGTGCAACAACGATAAAAGCCAAGGCCGTCACAAAACTAATCATGGCTGTATTTTTAACGGGATAACCAAAAAAATCAATCTGGTTGTTTTCGGCAAAAATCATCCCGTAATAGATCGGGAAAACAGCAGAGGAAATTACTAGTGGATATACCGAATTGGCCCAGTCGTAAAATGCCCAAGCATTGATTAATTTTTTACTCCCTTTCGCTAATGCAACTTTTGGTTGGATCATAAAAATAGTTTTGAAGTCCAATATAGGGTATTCAGCGCAGTTGCACTAAAAATTGATTTTATCTTTTGTATTTATAACTTTTATTTGGGATTCGAAAATGAGAATTCATGGAACTAGACCCAAAAATTGATGGCATAAGCAAAGCTTATAGTTATAATTAAAAGTATGTAAATCATATATTTATAT
>CBFHHG010000128.1:0-1748 GCA_965655585.1 Candidatus Arcticimaribacter sp.
ATTTTGACGCCCCGAAAACAGTTAGGAGCCTTCCAGAAAGAAAAATAAAGAAACAAGCTTTAATAGAACCCATGCAGCCCAAGCGTTTATCAGAAAAATTAGAACAATCCTATGGGAAATAAACGTAAAGATTTTTCGAAAATAGAACTTGATTCTGTTGCTAAAGAAAAGCAGGAAGAAGCATCAGACTTGTTTTTAACTGCCGAAGGGATTTCAATTCCTAAGACTGCGAGCCAGCCTGAAGAGCCGCTATCACATCTTGGGTTTTCAGCTGGAATTCCACCCTTTTTAAGAGGTCCTTACAGTTCCATGTATGTTCGTCGTCCGTGGACCATTCGACAATACGCTGGATTTTCCTCTGCCGAAGAAAGTAATGCGTTTTATTTAAAAAATTTAGTCATGGGTCAGAAAGGGCTTTCGGTTGCTTTTGACTTGCCTACTCATCGCGGTTATGATAGTGATCACGAACGTGTACAGGGCGATGTTGGAAAGGCTGGTGTCGC
Source organism: Candidatus Arcticimaribacter sp. (assembly GCA_965655585.1). Classification (GTDB taxonomy): domain Bacteria; phylum Bacteroidota; class Bacteroidia; order Flavobacteriales; family Flavobacteriaceae; genus Arcticimaribacter. The sequence continues at coordinate 504 of CBFHHG010000128.1, forward strand.
TATTGATTCGGTAGAAGACATGAAGCTGTTATTCAATCAAATCCCATTAGATAAAATGTCCGTATCCATGACCATGAATGGCGCGGTATTACCCATTATGGCTTTTTATATTGTTGCAGCAGAGGAGCAGGGGGTAAGCCCTGAACACCTATCGGGTACGATCCAGAATGACATTCTAAAAGAATTTATGGTGCGCAATACCTATGTTTATCCTCCTGAGCCCTCGATTAAAATAGTATCTGAAATTTTTAAGTACAGTTCGAAAAAGATGCCCAAATTCAACAGCATTAGTATTTCGGGCTATCATATGCAAGAGGCGGGTGCAACTGCAGATATTGAGCTAGCCTATACGCTTGCCGATGGTCTAGAATATATCAAGACGGGGCTCAAAGCTGGATTGACCATCGATGAATTTGCTCCGCGACTTTCTTTTTTCTGGGGGATTGGAATGAATCACTTTATGGAAATTGCTAAAATGCGTGCCGCACGTATGTTATGGGCCAAGCTTGTAAAACAGTTCAACCCTAAAAACGAAAAATCATTAGCCCTGAGAACCCACTGTCAAACTAGTGGGTGGAGTTTAACCGCCCAAGATCCGTTCAATAATGTTGCTCGAACTACTATAGAAGCGATGGCTGCGGTATTTGGGGGAACTCAAAGTTTACACACCAATGCTTTGGACGAAGCCATTGCTTTGCCTACCGATTTTTCTGCTAGGATCGCAAGAAACACCCAGCTTTTTTTACAAGAAGAAACTCAAATTACCAAAACTGTTGATCCTTGGGGGGGAAGTTATTATGTAGAACAACTGACTCAGGATATAGCGCATAAAGCCTGGGACTTGATGCAAGAAATTGAATCTTATGGAGGAATGACAGAAGCAATTGAAGCGGGTATTCCAAAGATGCGCATAGAAGAAGCCGCTACAAAAAAGCAAGCCCGTATTGATAGTGGTCAGGATGTTATTGTTGGCGTAAATCAATACATATTGGAAGAAGAAGAGCTGATGACTTATCTTGAAGTAGACCAAGAGTTGGTTCAGAAGCAGCAACTACAACGATTAAAAGAACTCAAGCAAACTCGTAACCCCAAGCAAGTTGAAGCGGCATTGGATGCATTGACACTAGCTGCTTCGCTTTTAAATCGAGGTAAGAGCCCTGCTGAAAATTTATTAGAACTTGCAATTAAAGCCGCTAGAGTTCGTGCCACTCTGGGAGAAATTAGCGCTGCTTTAGAAAAGAGTTT
>CBFHHG010000129.1:0-1695 GCA_965655585.1 Candidatus Arcticimaribacter sp.
AACACCATACACCCCTATGCCCTTTTAGAACTTGAAAGTGACACCCAAGGGGTTTTGTTCGTTCGAATGGATACTGCAACCCGAGATGAAGCTTTTTCAAGACTTACACCCCCCGCTGGTTTGTTTATTTTCAATACCGATACCCAAAATCTGGAGGTTTTTACAAAAGATTCCGCAACTGAGGAAGGAGGGAGATGGGTGCGGTTGAGTAGCGAAGATTTCTTACAACCAAAAATTGATCAACTGGATTCTGAATTAAAGGACTTAAAAGAACAGCAGACACATTTCAAACTTCTTGTGGAACAATTAGAGGGTAGTCTTTCGGAATTTGAAATGGCTTTTCAAGCGCAAAGTGCAGTTTTCTCTGCAACCCTATCCCAGTTCCCTAAACCCAAAAGCATTGATGGAACCCACCTTGGAATTGCAAATGAAGCTCCCGAAAGTTTATTGATCTATCGCAACGGAACTTGGATGGTATTACCTCCTGGGAGGGCGGGTCAAGTCTTGCAGTTTTCTCCTGCTCAAACATTAGTTTGGGCTACACCAACTACAGTAGTGGCAAGTGCCTCGGCAACACCAAGCCTTTTGTCCGATTCAGATCAAGACACCCAGCTTAGTGTGGAAACCAATACAGACGAAGACCAGATTCGATTACAAACCCAGGGTGTAGAGCGTGCAATCATTACTTCAGCCGGTTTGGTGGGAATCGGAACATCTGATCCGCACCCTTCCGCTTTGTTGGAAATTGCGACTGATTCTTTGGGCGTTTTATTCCCGCGAATAAATCGAAGGGCGCTAGCTGAGCTGATTGCTATCGCTACTTCAGGTTTATTAGTTTATTGTACCGATTGCACCCCTGCTGGTTTTTATGGTTTTATTGAAAATCGTTTTGTGAACCCCTTGGATGGAACCGTATTTTCGCCTCCAACAACAATCGCTACGGTTACTTCTTTAACCGGACGGATTTGGTTGGATCGTAATTTGGGAGCCGATCGGGTTGCTACTTCAAGCGCCGACGCCCTAGCGTATGGAACCTATTACCAATGGGGCAGATCAACAGACGGACACGAGTTAGTTACTAGTACAACTACTACCACCCTTGCCTCCTCAACGATTCCAGGGCATGATCTTTTTATAAAAACCAATTCAAGTCCCAATGATTGGTTGCTTACTCAAGACGATACCCTTTGGCAAAGCACCAATCCTTGTCCTTCGGGTTTTCGGATTCCAACGGAAACAGAATGGAGAACGGAGCGTGATTCGTGGACTTCTAATAATGCCGCTGGGGCTTTTTCATCGGTATTGAAACTCCCATTAGCAGGTTACCGCCACCGACAATCGGGTACGCTTACTGATTCCGGGACAACCGGCCGCTATTGGTCCAGCTCAACCAACGGTGCGAATGTTCGTCGTTTGTCGGTTACCCTAACGAGTGGGAGTATAGCGAATATTAGTAGGGCGTATGGATATTCTGTTCGGTGTATTGCGGACTAGCTGAATATTAAGATCGGGTGAGTAAGCCGTTCTCGATACGTTTGCGAAAAACAAACACTCGAACTGACTTACCCGATAAGTTAAGTACTAACCCTAGTCAGATCGAGTGATCCCATCTCGATACGTTCTCCTAAAATCGGGCACTCGAGGCGCCACGAGAACCTTAGTCCGATCGAATGATCCGCTGGAAGCGGATTGTAT
>CBFHHG010000130.1:0-1648 GCA_965655585.1 Candidatus Arcticimaribacter sp.
CCATGGAGTCAGTTGGTCGCCAATAAAAATATTGTTTTAAAAACGATGCAGGCAAATCAACTTCAGCAATTAAATTCACAATTAAGTGTGCTCCCTTTTCAGGTTCCACACCGAGACGAATATTCAGAAACAATAGGTTATCAAATCAATGGCCCAGAAAAAAGTGCGCTCTTTATTCCGGATATCGACAAATGGGAAAAATGGGAAACGTCCATCATCGATGTCATTCAAAAAGTAGATTATGCCTTTATTGATGCAACTTTTTTTAGTGGAAAAGAAATACAAGCCCGAGACATCTCCGAAATCCCCCATCCTTTTGTAATCGAAAGCATGGAAAAGTTTGAGGAATTACCCGCAGAAGAAAAAGCGAAAATCCATTTCATACACCTGAACCATACCAACCCGCTCTTAAATCCAAACAGTCCCGAATCCAAAAAAGTTGAAGCACTAGGTTTCAACATCGCACGTACAGGAAATCGTTTTACACTCTAATATGGAGTCAAAAAAAATTGCCGTAATCGGCGGAGGTGCTGCTGGTTTTTTTGCAGCCATATCGGTAAAAGATCATCATCCCAATCATGAGGTAATTCTTTATGAGAAAACCTCAAAAGTATTGTCTAAAGTAAAAGTGTCTGGGGGTGGGCGTTGCAACCTAACCCATGACTGTCCTGATGTAGCTACCCTTTGTGAAGCCTATCCGCGTGGGGGCAGAAAATTAAAATCACTTTTCTATCAATTCAACACTATCGATACAATTGCATGGTTTGAACGTCGAGGCGTAGCTGTAAAGACCGAGAAAGATGGACGCATGTTTCCTGTTTCAGATCAATCTCAAAGCATCATCGATTGCTTGGTGACAGAAATGACACGCTTAAAAATCACATTACAGCTGGGCCACAGCATTGCCAAAATAGAACCAGAAGCTCGTGGTTGGCAATTGGAATTTAAAGACTTAGAACCACAAAAATTCAATGCAGTCATCGTTGCTACGGGGGGCAGTCCAAAACTAAAAGGGTTTGATTGGTTGAGCCGTTTAGGTCACAGTATTGTTTCTCCTATACCCTCCTTATTCACCTTCAATATGCCGAGTGAACCCATAAAAGAACTTATGGGGCTGGTGGTCGAAAATGCACGAGTAAAAATAAAAGACACTAAAATTCACACCCAAGGTCCACTGCTGATAACCCACTGGGGAATGAGTGGTCCTGCAATCCTAAAAGCTTCTTCTTTTGGCGCTCGTGAGTTGAGCACACGAGACTACAATTTTGAGATTCAAATCAATTGGGTCGATGAAACCAACACTGAACTTCTTTTTGAGCAGCTTCAAAAATTCAGTCAAATGCATCCGCAAAAGGGAATTGGAAATCAAAAAGCATTTCCACTCCCCAACCGTCTTTGGAATTTCTTACTAGAAAAAGCAGCAATCCCATCGGACAGGAAATGGATTGAAGTAGGGAAAAAGAAATTCCGCCAACTAGCAGCCCTCCTCACTCAAGACCACTATCAAGTTGAAGGCAAAACAACCTTTAAAGAAGAGTTTGTAACCTGTGGCGGAGTAGACCTAAGTGAGATTGATTTAAAAACAATGAAAAGTAAAAAACAGTCTAATCTTTATTTTGCAGGAGAGGTAATCGATGTAGATGCAGTA
>CBFHHG010000131.1:0-1630 GCA_965655585.1 Candidatus Arcticimaribacter sp.
GATTTAAGACAATTATTATACGTTTATGCTTCCGACTTTTTTCAAGGAAGAGAAACAGGAACCTTAGGTCAGAAAAGAGCCGTTACCTTTTTGAAAGAGTTTTATGAATCTCGAGGAATTCAAGCAGGTGCAGGAAGTGAAGACTACTTCCAGAAAATGACTTTGACCATCAAAGGAGAAGAAATTGATACTGAAAATGTTATTGCTATCATTGAAGGTTCTGAAAAACCAGAAGAGTATCTTGTTATTTCTTCTCACCTTGACCATATTGGGACACACGAAGGAGAGATCAATAACGGTGCTGATGATGATGGCTCAGGAACAGTAACCCTCCTCGAAATCGCTGAAGCTTTTCAAAAAGCTGTTGCCGATGGAAAAGGACCAAAAAGATCCATTATTTTCCTTCACGTTACTGGGGAAGAAAAAGGACTTTTAGGTTCAGCCTATTACGCAAACAATCCGCTCTATCCTTTAGCCAATACTATTGCTAATTTAAATATTGATATGGTTGGACGCACAGATCCAAAACGCGAAAGCGACAACCCCAACTACATCTATTTGATAGGTTCTGATCGTTTGAGCTCAGAATTACATGAAATTTCCGAAGAAGTAAATAAGGCAACTGTAAACATTGATTTAGATTATACCTACAATGCACACGATGATCCAAATCGTTTTTACTTCAGAAGTGATCATTACAATTTTGCCAAAAATAATATTCCTGTTATCTTTTATTTCAACGGTACACACGATGATTATCACAAGCCAACCGATACCGTTGAAAAGATCGAATTTGATTTGATGGAAACCAGAGCGCGCTTAATTTTCGCTACAGCTTGGGAGCTAGCCAACAGAGCGGAACGCATAAAACTTATTGAGGAATAATCTATTCCTGCTAAACTATATTCATGAAATATTATTTCTTCCTGTCTTTGTGCCTGGTTTCTTTGCTTAGTTTTGGGCAAAAAACAGACAATACAACAGATGCTTTTTCAATTGAAGATTTTCAAGAAACAGATTCTATTGAAATCTATAAAGTAAAAAGAATATCCGTTGGAATAAAATTAGGAATTCCAAACGTTGCGGGTATATCTTTTGAAGGTATTACCCCTCTTTTAGGAAACCGTATTGCTCCATTTGTTGACTTCAGTTCTTTTCCTGTAAATACGATTGAAACCGACATTGACTTAAAGTATTCAGAATTTGGTTCTAATTTTTACTTTGGAAAAGAAGGAAAAGGAGTTTATGTTGGAGTTGGTTTTGGAACCTTAAAACCAGAGATTACTTTCAAAGATCAAGAATTCGAAAATAATGGGAATCGAGGTACTGGAACAGCAGTTGTTTCTCCGGAAATAAAAACCACCAACCTGAAATTGGGTGTCAAAACTGGAGGGCGTGTATACTTCCGTCTCGAACTGGGTTATGGGATTGGTACCATCCCAACAACGGTTGAACTGAATGGTACGTATACGTACACAGACAGTGATGGAAATATACAAACCGATACAGGAACTGAAACGGAAGACTTTCCTGCAATCCCTGGGGTAAGTACCAACGGAGTTTTAGTCGGTAATTTTGGCTTTGGGGTTTCCTTTTAATACGTAGCCTGTTTAAATTATTTCGTATTGAA
>CBFHHG010000132.1:0-1403 GCA_965655585.1 Candidatus Arcticimaribacter sp.
TTTGCAGGAGAGGTCATCGATGTAGATGCAGTAACAGGTGGGTATAATTTTCAGGCAGCGTGGAGCGGTGGTTATGTTGCAGGGAAATTGGGCTAGTTTTTCGTTTCCTTCTTTTTTTTAACAGTTGCTGGATCAAATGATCTACTACATACTTTAGGCATTGTTTTTGATTAATGTTCTCTAGATTAATCCAAAGCTATTCTTTCATGAAAACAACCATTCTGATAACCGGAACCAGTCGTGGTATCGGAAAAGCACTTGCACTCCATTTTTTATCTCAAGGCGCAACCGTCATAGGTAGCAGCAGAAAAACACAACCCGAGTTAGCTCACTATCCAAAATTTTTTAGCTTAGAACTCGACCTAAGTAATCCTGAAAGTAGAGCAAATGCAACGCGTCGAGTCAAAGAAAATTTTGACAACATCGACATGCTCATCAACAACGCTGGAATAGGTCCGGATCTTGATCATTGTAACCCAACAGAAACAGATCTTGAAGATACACTTAGGGTCAACCTTATGGGGACTATTCTATTTACCGAAGAACTAATTGGTCATATAACGCTTAAAGGAAAGGTCATCAACATATCTTCGAAGATGGGATCAATTGCTTTTTGTGAAAAATCAGATTCAGTAGCCTATCGTGTATCAAAATCTGGACTGAATATGTATACACAAATGCTCAGTGTTCGGGTAAAGAAAGGATTAGCTATAGCAGCTGTTCATCCTGGATGGGTAAAAACTTCTTTCGCTCCAAGCAATATAAACGCACGCTTAACGGCAACAGAAGCTGCACGAAAAATACATTCTTTTATATCGAAACCATTTAAAAGCGGAATCTTTTGGGATGTCGAAACCAATCAGGAAATCCCATGGTAAATTCAGTTCTTAACGAACACCATCGAAAACTGATTGAAAAATCGGTCCTCTGCTGGGTCGCTACAGTCAACGAAGAAGGGCAACCCAATGTCTCACCAAAAGAAGTCTTTGAGCTATATGAAAATGATCGACTTGTGTTTGCTGTAATTGCTTCTCCCAAAACTTTAAAGAACATCAAAAGGCATCCAAAGGTTGGTGTTAGTTGCTTGGATATTTGGACCCAAAAGGGCGTTCAAATGAATGGTATAGCTGAAATCATTGGTCCAAATCATCGAGATTTCGAGCAGCTCGAAAAACTTCTAAACAAGAAGAATAAAGGTGTTTTCAAATTCCGAAACATCATATCCATTAAAATCACAAAGGCAAAAACACTCCTCGCTCCCTCCTATCAATTTTTAGAAACTACAGAAAAAAACCAAATCATAAACTCCGAACAAACCTATGGAAAACACAAACCAAGCCCCTGAGATATTAGAGGAATTAATTAAAAAAGCTGAAGAATTAAATTTCGTTATGGGAACCGAT
>CBFHHG010000133.1:0-1225 GCA_965655585.1 Candidatus Arcticimaribacter sp.
CATCGGATACAAATTATCTTTCTGCCACAGCCACGATGACCTTGACGGTCAATAAAGCAGCGTCCATCATTAGCTTTGCAGATATTACCAAAACCTTTGGTCAGGCTAATTTTGATTTATCAGCTACTTCTAGTAGTACAGGAGCCTTTAGCTATACAAGTGCAGATGCGAGTATTGCTACAGTATCAGGGAATACGGTTACGATTCAAGGAACCGGATCAACAATTATTACCGCTGCTCAAGTATCGGACACAAATTATCTTTCCGCAACAGCCACAATGACCTTGACGGTCAATAAAGCAGCGCCTACAATTAGCTTTGATGACATTACCAAAACCTTTGGTGATGCTAATTTCGATTTATCAGCGATTTCCAGTAGTACAGGAGCTTTTAGCTATACAATAGCAGATGCGAGTATTGCTACAGTATCTGGGAATGTGGTTACGATCGAAGGAGCCGGATCAACAATTATTACTGCCTCTCAGCTAGCGAACAGTAATTATACTGCTGCAACAGCCACAATGACCTTGACGGTCAATAAAGCAGCGCCTACAATTAGCTTTGATGACATCACCAAGACCTTTGGTGATCCCAATTTTGATTTGTCAGCGACCTCCAGTAGCACAGGAGCCTTTAGTTATACAATAGCAAATGCAAGTATAGCTTCAATTTCAGGGAGTACCCTAAGCATACAGGCAACGGGAACAACGATTATCACAGCCGCTCAGTTAGCTGATATCAATTATCTGTCTGCCACAGCTACGATGACCTTAACGGTAGGTTCTCAAGGGAACACAGTGACCGAGACAAATTCAGAAACTACCGATACCGATGGTGATGGTGTAGGCGATACTACCGATACGGATGACAACAATGATGGCGTTTCAGACAGTGATGATGATGGTTCAAACGACGGGGAAGATGATTTCCCACTGGATCCGAATGAAGACACGGATACCGATGGAGATGGTACCGGCGATACTACCGATACGGATGACGACAATGACGGCGTTTCTGATACAGATGAAACTACCGAAGGTACAGATCCTTTAGATTCAGATAGTGATGATGACGGTTCAAATGATGGGCAAGAAGCAGTAGATGGAACTGATCCTAACAACCCCGACACGGACGGGGATATTACACCAGACGGGGAAGATGATTTCCCACTGGATCCGAATGAAGACACGGATACTGATGGAGATGGTACCGGCGATAATGCCGA
>CBFHHG010000134.1:0-1180 GCA_965655585.1 Candidatus Arcticimaribacter sp.
ATTGGGCGGCTTTTTTTATGCTGTATGTTTGTATTAAATTTTTATAATACAAATGTATTGAGTAATAAAAAACCCTTTTGATTAGAAGGGTTTTCATTGAATTATATATGAACTACTTTACCCTACTTCTATAGCTACTCTCGACAACTTCGGTAAGCTCATTCCACTTCTTCCATTGTCTCTTAGCTGTACCTTTACCGTAAACTTCATCTAAATATTGGTTAGCGTTGAACTCCCAAGTTTCAATACTCTCCATCGACTCATGAGGCCAAACAATATAAAAATCAGATTCAAAAGTATCTGTCAACATGGGCGAAAAAACTCTAAATTCTTGAGTCGAACTTCCTGCCTCAAATGCATTCTTCCATCTATGTAGCATTGTACGAACTTCTTTTCCAGAATTTGGTTTATCAGAAATTTTAAAACCAACTACCTCTAAAATATTAGCATCGTAGCTTAAAGTTTCGTTTGTGTACGAAATTGGTGTTTGTAGGCTGTAATAATTTGTACTTAAAACATCTTTTACTAAGGGAGCTACATTTAAATCCCAACTCTCTTGATGCCCTTCAATTTTACCCTTTCCGTCTACATATTCGTATTGCATAGGGCCTTCTGACCACGAATAATATCCTGAATTCATTCCTGTAGTAATATAACGAAGAGCTGTTGTTGGTCCACCTTCTTTATTATGAAACTTAGAGTCTTGTATTTTGATTTGTTCTACAAATTCGTTTGCTTTACCATCATGTGGCATTAGAAAAATAACTTCGTACTTTGGTAACACATCAGGCCACTCAATTGCATCCTTCGAGTCCATATCTTTACATCCAAATACAATCGTTCCAAGAAAAATAATCGATAATAGTTTTTTCATTTTAAATAATTTAGAGATTAGTTCTATAAAAATAAATAAAATAAATTGCTTATTGCAATTAAAAAAATATACATCCCTTAAAAATATAGGGGAAACATAAAAGTAAAAAACCAGACCCTAATTTTCATTCAATTAGGAAAGTTCAAATCATAGTAATTGAAGATCAACCTAACGAACTCTGAATCTTGTTATTATTATCTGAGATGCTTTTTCATCATCGTTTTCTGCTTAAAACCGATACTTAGCAAAGAGTTCAAATCCACTTCTTGGTCTATTGCTATTATCACCCACTCCAAAGTCGGTAGC
>CBFHHG010000135.1:0-1061 GCA_965655585.1 Candidatus Arcticimaribacter sp.
CTGTTGGGTAGCCATCTGTTTCGCTACCGTGACGTATTGGTTTCCTGGTCCAAAAATCTTATATACTTTGGGGACGGTTGCGGTTCCAAAGGTTAAAGCTGCAATTGCCTGAATTCCGCCTACCTTAAAAATTTGTGTTACGCCACACAGTTGAGCTGTATATAAAATCACATCCGGAATGGATCCATTTGCATCAGGTGGGGTACACAATACAATATCTTTACAGCCGGCAATTTGAGCGGGAACTGCCAGCATCAATAAGGTTGAAAATAAAGGTGCCGATCCTCCAGGAATGTATAGTCCAACTTTTTCGATCGGGCGTTTTTCTTGCCAACATACTACGCCCGGTTGGGTTTCAACTGAAACGGTTTGGGTTTGCTGTGCGCTGTGAAAGGTTTTTATATTTTCTCGTGCCAGCTGAATCGCTTCTTTTAAAGGGGCAGCAACTGCCGTTTCAGCACGGGTATATTCCGCTTCACTTACTGTAAAAGAGTCGAGCTTTACTTTGTCGAATTTGAGCGTGTAATCAATTAGGGCTTGATCCCCTTTGCTTTTTACTTCTTGAAAAACCTCCTCTACCAAAGGCTCTAAATCTTTAAAGCTAGCCGTAGGGCGTTTCAGTATGGCTTCCCAATCTGCCGGAGCAGGATTAATAAACTCTTGCATTAGCGTACCATTTTTTCAATTGGACAAACCAGAATATCTTCAGCACCTGCAGCTTTGAGTTGGTCGATTACTTCCCAAAAATCCCCCGAATTGATTACCGAATGAATGGAACTCCAACCTTTTTGAGCCAGTGGCAATACGGTGGGACTTTTTAGCACTGGTAAAATAGCTGATACAGCTTCTATTTGTTCGTTGGGAACGTTGAGTAGGATGTAGCGTGATTGCTTGGCTCGAAGTACCGCTTGAATCCTAAAACGCAGTTTATCAATTAAACGTTGTTGTTCTGAAGTAATATTGGGCGCTTGTACCAATACAGCTTCCGATTTTAAAATTTCAATAACCTCGTTCAGATTGTTCTTGAATAAGGTACTCCCACTGGAAACAATATCACAAAT
>CBFHHG010000136.1:0-1032 GCA_965655585.1 Candidatus Arcticimaribacter sp.
ACAGTCACTCGTTTACCAATTTTAATTTGCGGTAAAACAACAGCTCCTGCTCCTACAAACGTTTCGTCTCCTATTACAACCCCACCACAGAGGGTAGCATTGGGTGCGATATGAACAAAATCTCCTAAAACACAATCATGGTCAATACTGCTTGCCGTATTGATGATTCCATGCTTCCCTACCCGAGTTCCTCGTTGAATTACCGCGCAGTGCATAACAACAGATCCCCCTCCTACCGAACTGAGACGATCCAAACTTGCTGAGGGATGAATAAGTACACCAAAGACATGATTAATTGTTTGTGCCAATTGTTTTCGGATTCTATTGTCTCCAATAGCAATAATAGCTGAAGCGTTAGGGAATAGATCGGAACTGTACTTTTGATATACGCTAACGCCGTCCAAAGTTTGAATCTTAGGGTTTAAATCAAAAACAGCTTCTAGTTGAGAAATTTCTTGTGCTTCAATAATGCTCGATACAACTCGTGCATGACCTCCACCACCAATAAGAATAAATTTAGTTGTTTCCATTGAAGGGTTCCATTGTGATTTGACCAGTGGCGTTTACATCTTTCGTCTTAAAAACCTTAGTAAGGGTCATCCCTAATATTTTAATATCCAAGATAAAACTTTGATGTTGAATATACCAAAGGTCGTATTCGAATTTTTGTTTCCAACTGATTGCATTTCTGCCATTCACTTGAGCCCAACCCGTAATACCCGGTTTAGCCAGATGGCGCTTTTGTTGTTCCTCAGAGTATAAAGGTAGGTATTCTGGCAGTAAGGGCCGTGGTCCTACAAAACTCATCTCCCCTTTGAGGATGTTCCACAATTGTGGGAGTTCGTCTAAGGAAAGTTTTCTGATGATTTTGCCAAGGGGAGTCATCCGAAGATTGTCGGGTAGTAAGTCGCCCGAATCATCGCGGGTGTCCCGCATGGTTTTTAATTTATTAATCGTAAAAAACTTAGTGTTTTTTCCTGGTCTAATTTGCGTGAAAAAGGGGGTCCCCCTATTTTGAAACAAAAGCAATAA